>JAUXST010000646.1 GCA_030679805.1 Reyranella sp.
TGGCCATCTCGGCCGCGGTGTAGAAGGCGTCGGCGTGGACATCGATACGGCGCATGCCGCGCTGTTCGAGCAGCCGCGTCGCGGCCTCGACCATGACCGGCGGTCCGGCGAGATAGGCCTTGCAGCCGTCGACCTCGTCGAAGTCGGCGGCGACCGCCTCGTGGACCAGGCCGCAGCGCCTGACGAGGCCGTCGCCCTCGCTCAGCACCGGAATGAAGTGCAGGTTCTTGTGGCTATCGGCCAGTTTGGTGAAATGGTCGTGCAGGTAGAGGTCGCGCTCGGTGCGGACACCGAAGTAGCAGTAGATGTGCTGCGGCAGGTTCTTTTGTAGGGCACGCTCAACGATCGCCTTGATCGGCGCCATGCCCGAGCCGCCGGCGACGGCGATGATCGGCCCGCGATGTGCCTCGCGCAGATAAGAAGTGCCGAAGGGCCCTTCGACCCGCACGCTGTCGCCGAGCCCGAGCTTCTCGGCGACGTGCAGGCTGGTGGCGCCGCCCGCGGTGCGGCGGATATGGAACTCCAGGATCGGATCGCCCGGCACGTTGGCCATCGAATAGTCGCGCGGTGGGCAGCTGGCGAAGGTGACCGAGGCGAACTGGCCCGCCGAGAAGTCGAACGGGCCGCCCGAGACGATCTCCAGCCGCACGCGCTTGATGTCGTGCGTGGCGTCGTCGAGGTCGACCACCTTGCAGGCGAGTAGTCGGCGCGGATGGACGATCAGGTCGTCCTCATCGAGCCAGGCGACCTCGCACGCCTCCCAGGGGACGGCGCGGCAGGCGAGGATCAGGCCGCGCGCCTTCTCTTCGTCGGACAGCGCGAACTCGGAATAGCCCTCCATCGTCACCTCACCCTTGACGAGATGGGACTTGCAGGCGCCGCAATTGCCGGACTGACAGCCGAACGGGTAGGAGATGCCGGCATCCAGCGCCGCCTCCAGAATGGTGGCGCCGGCGGGTACGTCGATGCTGCGGTCGGCCGGGGCGATGCGGACTTTGAAGCTCATCGGGTACTGTGCGCGATAATTTGTTTGCTCCCCAAACAATCGCCGTTTACCACTCGTCTCATGGGCCGTCCACCCACCAAGAGACCTGCCAAGGCACTTGTCACGACACCCGCCCAGACGCTGGATCGCGGCGTCCTGCCAACGCTGCTAGGCTACATGCTGCGCCGCGCCCAGTCGGCGGTGTTCGCCGACTTCGCCATCACCTTCCAGACGGCGGGCGCGACGCTCACGCCCGGCGAATTCGGCCTGCTGGTGCTCGTCGCCCGCAACGCGGGCCTCAGCCAGATGGCGCTGGCACGGGCGCTGGGCATCGACCGTTCGACCCTGGTGCCGATCCTTGACCGCCTGCAGGCACGCGACCTGCTGGTGCGGCGGCGCTCGCCCACTGACGGGCGCACCCATGCGCTGGAACTGACGCCTCCCGGCACCAAGGCGTTGGCGCGGTTCACTGCCCTCGTGCGCGCGCACGAGAAACGCATCGCGGCCCGCCTTTCGACCGCCGAAACGCAGACGCTCATCGGTCTCCTGGAGAAGGTGCGGGCCGGTACGCGTTCGATATAGTCCGCCCGCCATGATCGACCCCCAATGAACTCAGCTCATCCCGATTTCGGCCATATCGACGGCCAGTCGATGACCGACGCCCAACTGCTCGCGGTGATGCGGGCCAATCCGCCGGATCCGGTGAAGGTGCTCAACGGCGAGATGCTCGACATCGATTCGGGGCGCGGCACCTGCCGCTTCCGTTTCGAGATCGTGCCAGCCTTCTGCCATTCGAACGGCCGCGTCTGCCAGGGCGGCTTCCTTACAGGCATGGTCGATACTGCGATGGCCAATGCCGCCATTGCCAAGGGCAAGATCTCAGTTGCGGTGCCGACGCTGGAGCTCAAGATCAGCTTCTTCGAGGCGATGGGGCCGGGGATCGTCTACGCCGAGGGCCGGGTGATGCGCTGGGGCGGCTCGGTGGGATTCCTCGACGGCGACCTTAAGGACGAGAAGGACCGCCTGATCGTCCACGCCACCTCGACCATCAAGATCGTGCGAGCGAAGAAGGCCTAGAGGCGGGCCAGCCAATGCTCGGCGATCTGCCGTCGGGTGGCGAACCAGGCGCCGCCCTTCTGCTTCATGTGGCCGATGATGCGATCGAGCGCGGCGACGCGGCCGGGCCGGCCAATCATGCGCAGGTGCAGGCCGATCGACATCATCTTCGGAAAGCGCTCGCCCTCGGCCCACAGCGTATCGAAAGCGTCGGTCGTGTAGTCAGCGAAGTCGCGCGCCGTCACGAAGCGGTGGAAGCCCTGGTGATAGTGCATGTCGTTGGTATCGAAACTGTAGGGCACCACGACATGTCGCTTGCCGTCGACATCGACGAAGAACGGCAGGTCGTCGGAGTAGTCGTCGCTGTCGTAGAGGAAGCCGCCTTCCTCGACCAACAGGCGGCGCGTATTGGGCGACGGCGTCGAACGCGTGTGCCAGCCGACCGGGCGCTTGCCCGCGATCTCCGTCAGCACCTTCACTGTTTTGGCGATGGCCTCGCGTTCGGCGGCCTCTTCCATGTGAGCGTGCTTCTCCCAGCGCCAGCCATGGCAGGCGATCTCGTGGCCGCGCACCACCGCATCCTCGATCAGCCAGGGCGATAACTGAGCTGCCATCCCGCAGGTGCTGACGGTGGTGGGGACGCCCAGCCGCTCCAGCGTGTCGGCGATCCGCCACCACGCGGCCTTGGTGCCGTACTCGAAGTGCG
>JAUXST010000654.1 GCA_030679805.1 Reyranella sp.
TCGTCGGCCGTGTGCTCGACAAGGGGTTGGGCAGCGACGAGATGGACGAGCGGGTGCGGCTGGTGATCGACGGCGTGGACGGGCGTGTACATCACCTCGAGATCGATCCAACTCGTGCCGAGGAGGTGCAGCGCGGCATGATCGTGGCGGCGGGTTCCGGTCAGGCCGGACCGCGCGCCGCGGACCGCAACATCCTGGCGATCGCTGGCAAGGAGGGAATCTATCGGCCGGCCAGGCATCTGGAGCAGGCCGTCGGCGCCGTCGAGCGCCTGGGTGGCGATCCCGCGGCCTACGTCCGATCCCATGTGCGGCGCCTGGAGGCGCTGCGCCGGGCAGGCCATGTCGAGCGGATCGACGCCGACCGGTGGCGCGTTCCAGCCGACTTGCCCGAACGCGGGCAGGCCTACGATCTCGCACGGGACCGGACGACCGGGCGGATCACCGTTCTCTCGCCCATAGGCCTTGAGCAGCAGATCGGCCATCAAGGCGCGACGTGGCTCGACCGCGAACTGGCGTCCCGGCAGCGCACCGTCGTCGCCGACGAAGGGTTCGGCCGCGAGGTGATAGTGGCGTTGGCCAGGCGTCGGCGGTGGCTGGTGGACAAGGGATATGCCACGGACCTCGGCGGCGGTCGGATCCGGGCTTCCAGAGATCTGGTCCAGCGGCTCGAAGCCCGCGACCTCGAGCGCTCTGGCAGGCATCTCGCTGCCGAACGAGGACGGGAATGGCGGCCCGCCGTTCCCGGCAATCACGTCATCGGCCAGCTCGTCGGCTCGACCCAGCTCTCCAGCGGCCGGTTCGCAATGATCGACGACGGGCTCGGCTTCAGCTTGGTTCCTTGGCGGCCCGCGCTCGAGCAGCATGTCGGTCGTTCCATATCCGGCGTCGCCTTGCCCGGCGGCGATGTGAATTGGTCGCTCGGGCGAAAGCGAGGGCTGGCTCTTTAGCCGGTCGGTACTTGCTTGCTAAATCTTCACATGTTTCGTTGGCATCGGCACGTTTGTCAGCTTGTCTAGGTCGACGCCCGAAAGTCGCATGACCGCCTTGTACGCGTCGAGAATCGTTTCGTGCTTTCGCTCGAGATCTTCGAGCATCTTGGCACAGCCGTCGTCAGAGTTCCGCCTGAAGTTGTGCTTTCGGTAGAACGAATGGAATAGCTGGTTGCGCTCCGCCAGGGCATTCGCCAACAGCAATTCCAGATCGTCAGAAATGCCGGCAGATTTGGCGAGACGCTTTAGGAGTTGGCCGAGGGTGCTCTTGTTAATCTTGTTGTAGATTTCCGTTGCGAGTTCTCCCTTGTCGCCCGCAAACAGGTCATGCTCCCTCCCCTCAGCGCAGAGCCGTATGGTGCCCAATTCTGTCTCCAAAAGTTGCGCTGCTTCTGCGACCTCTCCGAACTTACGGTAAACCTCGTCGAGCGTGGGCATTGATTTCATCTCCAGTCGTGTCGATCCCGCTGTATCGATTATCTAGGAAGAACGGGCACAGAGCATCGCAGCCCGCAGGGAGCGGAACTGAATCCGGGATCATTGCGCGCGGTTCCTAGATGGCATGCAGGTATTCCGGCCTGGACGTGCGCTCGTGACCCACCTCCGACGACCAACACGACGCAGCCAATGTATCCGAATTGCACGCCAGGACCGCCGCGCAGGCGCTCCCCGCGATGCCGGTCTTGTGCAATCGAGATGCAAGGGCCTGATCTTGCGTCGCCATGTCCGCGACCAAGATCCTTTGGGGGCAGATCACCCTCGTATTCGCCATCGTGCTCGTCACCCTGTGGGGGGCGACGCAATGGACGGCCTGGCGGCTGGGCTATCAGCTCCAGCTCGGGCCGCCCTGGTTCGAACTCGCCGGCGTTCCGGTCTACCTCCCACCGGCCTTCTTCTGGTGGTGGTACGCCTATGACGCCTATGCGCCGTCCATCTTCGTCGAAGGCGCCTGCATCGCGGCCTCGGGAGGATTGATCTCGATCGCGGTGGCGATCGGCATGTCGGTTTGGCGGGCACGCGAGGCTA
>JAUXST010000677.1 GCA_030679805.1 Reyranella sp.
AGCTGCAAGCACGGTCGTCAGGACCCAGAAGGTCGGCCATCCGGTGTTGGCGGCCAGCCAACCGCCGCCGACCGACATGGTGGTGCGGCCGAAGGCCATCAGCGAAGTGAGCAGCGCATACTGGGTGCCGGCCATACCCGCCGTGCAGAGGCTGGAGAGATAGGCCACGAACGCGATCGAGCCCAGCGATCCGGTGAAGTTGTCGGCCGATATGGCGATGGCGAGGACCACGATGTCGTGTCCGGCAGCGGCCTGCCAGGCGAAGAGAAGGTTGGTCACCGCCTGCAGCACGCCGCCGATCAGCAGCGCCTTGATCAGGCCGTAGCGGGCGACGACGACACCGCCCACGATCGCGCCCGCGATGGTCGCCACGATGCCGAAGCTCTTGGTGATGCCGAAGATCTCGGGCCCGCTGAAACCCATCTCGTTGAAGAAGGGCCGCGCCATGGTGCCGCCGATGGCGTCGCCGAACTTGTAGAGCAGCGCGAACAGCAGGATCACGACCCAGCCGCGATAGGCCATGAACTCGGCGAAGGGCGCGACCGCCGCCTGGTGCAGCCATTGCCTTGGCGAACCGGCGTGAGGCCGGACGATCGCGGGTTCGCGCACGGTGAGCGTGGTGGCGAGCCCGACCAGCATCAGGGCGGCGATGGCGCAGAACACGATCGGCCAAGGCAGGATGCTGGGCAACAGCAGCGCCATGGCATCGACGGTCCACAGCGCGATGCGATAGCCGAGCTGGGTCGTCGCCGATCCCGCGCCCTGTTCGTCGTCGGTCAGGATCTCGATGCGATAGGCATCGACCACGATGTCCTGCGTCGCCGAGAAGAAGGCGATGGCGACGGCCGCCGCCGCCGTCATCCACGGATCGCTGGTTGGGTCGCTGAAGGCCAGCGCCAGGATCGAGAGCAATAGTCCAATCTGCGACACCAGCATCCAGCCGCGCCGCCGCCCCAGCCAGCGGTCGAGCAGGGGCAGCGGCGTATGGTCGACCAGCGGCGCCCACACGAACTTGAACGCATAAGGCGTGCCCACTAGGGCGAAGACGCCGATGGTCTGCAGATTGACGCCGACGCGGCTCATCCAGTAGCCCAGCACCGAGCCGGTGAGCAGCAGCGGCATGCCGCTGGCGAAACCCATGAGCAGGATCGCGAGCTGCCGGCGGTCGCGATAGACCGCGAGCGCGTCGATCCAGCGGTCCCACGTCCCCTGCGCGCGCGCGACCAGGCTCATGACAGGCTCAAATCAGGCTCTTCAACGCCTGGTCGGGCCGCGCGCCGACGTGGGAGATGACCTCGGCGGCGGCAATGCCGCCCAGCCGGGCGCACTCGGCGAGAGGCTTGCCGTGCGTGAAGCCGAACAGGAAGCCCGAGGCATAGAGGTCGCCGGCGCCCGTGGTGTCGACGACCTTGGCCACTGCGGCGGCCGGCACGGCGTAGGTCTCGTCGCCCTTGATCACCACCGAGCCCTTCTCGCTGCGGGTCAGCGCGGCGATCTTGCCTTCCTTGCGCGTGGCCTCGAGCGCTGCCTCGAACGACTCGACCTCGTAGAGCGACTTGATCTCGGCCTCGTTGCCGAAAAGGATGTCGACCTTGTCGCGGATCAGGGCGCGGAATTCGTCGCGGTAGCGATGGACGCAGAACGAGTCCGACAGCGTGATCGACACCAGCCGGCCGGCGGCGTGCGCGGCATCGAAGGCCTTCAACACCGCCTGCTTGGCGGCCGGCGCGTCCCACAGATAGCCCTCGACGTAGGTCACCTGGGCGCTGGCGACGCGCTTGGTGTCGATGTCGTGCGGCCCGAGGCCGGTGCAGGCGCCGAGGTAGGTGTTCATGGTGCGCTGGGCGTCGGGCGTCACCAGGATCAGGCAGCGCGCGGTGGAGGGGCCCTCGGTCGCGCTCTTGGTCTCGAACGACACGCCCATCGCGCGCAAGTCGTGGCCGAACACGGAGCCGAGCTGGTCGTCGCGCACCTTGCCGATGTAGGCGCCCTTGCCGCCGAACGAGGCCACGCCCGCCATGGTGTTGCCGCACGAGCCGCCGGAGACTTCGACGCCGGGGCCCATCGCCGCGTAGAGCGCCTCGGCCCGCGCCTCGTCGACCAGCATCATGCTGCCCTTCACCAGGCCGTGCTTGCCGAGGAAGGCCTCGTCGGAGCGTGAGATGACGTCGACGATGGCGTTGCCGATTCCCAGGACGTCGAAGGCGGCGGATGTCATGAAATCTCCCGTGTCGTTACAGAGTTAGGTCGTTGCAGAGTTGGGTCGCTACAGGGTGAGCAGGTGCATGCCCGGCTTGGTCTCTTCCAGCAAGGTCACGATCCCGGCGATGGTGAAGGGAACGTCGGTACGCAGGCTGGCGCGATCGATGCCGAGCGACCGCAGGCCCATTTCGCACACGATGAAGCGGCAGCCAAGTTCGACGCAGGCGCCGAGCAGCGTCTCGAAATCGCCGACGCCGCGCGCGCGGTTGAGGGCGTCGCGGTCCCAATCCTGGAGCCCCCCATTCTCAAGATTTGGCGGCGGACCCGTCAGGCTGCGGATGCCGCCCATGGTGAAGAACAGAACGGCCGGCTTGTTGACCGCAAGTGCTGCGGCCGCGAGCGCCAGCGCGTAGTGGGCGCTCTCATAGTCGCCTGCGCGCAGGATGATCGAGAGACCGCCTTCCGGAGTTTTCATGGCTTGCCGCACGTCGGGCAATCCGGCCGCTTGACGATCGCCATCTCGTCGAAGGTGCCGGCCAGCGCGTCGTACATCACGAGCTTGCCCGACAGCGAGCGGCCGATGCCCAGGATCTCCTTCACCACTTCCGTAGCCTGCAATGCGCCCAGCGTGCCGGCCAGCGCGCCCAGCACGCCCGCCTGGGCACAGCTCGGCACGGCGTCCTCGGAAGGGGCGGCGGGGAAGATGCAGCGCAGGCAGGGATGGCCCGCGCCCTCGAAGGCCTTGTAGGTCGAGATCTGTCCGTCGAAACGAAGTATCGCGGCAGAAACCAGAATCTTTTTGAGGCGATAGCAGGTGTCGTTCAGCAGATAGCGCGTGGCGAAGTTGTCGCTGCCGTCGGCCACGATGTCGTAGCCGGCGAGGATGCGCTCGGCATTCTCCGCCGTGAGCCGCTCGTCGTGTGCCTGCACGCGCACTTCCGGATTGATGTCGCCCAGCGCGCGGCGGGCGCTCTCGACCTTGGAGACGCCGACATCTGCGGTGCGATGGATGACCTGGCGCTGCAGGTTGGAGAGATCGACCGTGTCGTGGTCGATCACACCCAGCGTGCCGATGCCAGCGGCGGCGAGATACTGCAGGAGGGGTGCGCCGAGGCCGCCGGCACCGACCACCAGCACGCGCGCGGCGATGAGCCGCGCCTGGCCCACGCCGCCGATCTCCGCCAGCACGATGTGGCGCGCATAGCGGCGGATC
>JAUXST010000681.1 GCA_030679805.1 Reyranella sp.
GCCATCGACGAGGCGCTTGCGGGCTATTGCGACGGCGTCGAAGTGGTCCTGCACGGCGACGGCTCGGTCACGGTGCGCGACAACGGCCGCGGCGTGCCGGTCGACATCCACAAGGAAGAGGGCATCTCGGCCGCCAACGTCATCTTCACGCAGCTTCATGCCGGCGGGAAGTTCGACCAGAATTCCTATAAGGTTTCGGGCGGCCTGCACGGCGTCGGCGCCGCCGTCGTCAACGCGCTGTCGTCACAGCTCGACCTGCACATCTGGCGCAACGGCAAGGAACACTTCCTGCGCTTCCGACACGGCGAGCCCGAGGAGGACCTGAAAGTCATCGCCGACGCGCCGCCGGGCAAGCACGGCACCGAGGTGACCTTCCTGCCCTCGACTGGAACCTTCACCAAGACCGAGTTCGATTTCGCCACCTTGGAACACCGCCTGCGCGAACTCGCCTTCCTGAACTCCGGTGTCAAGATCATCCTGACAGACGAGCGCGGCGCCGAACCCAAGGTCTCCGAACTCTTCTTCGAGGGCGGCGTCGAGGCATTCGCCAAGTATCTGGACCGCAACAAGACGGTGCTGCACGCCCCGCCGGTGTCGATCCGCGGCGAAAAGGAGGGCATCTCGATCGAAGTCGCGATGCAGTGGAACGACAGCTATCACGAGACGATGCTGTGCTTCACCAACAACATCCCGCAGCGCGACGGCGGCACCCATCTGGCGGGCTTCCGCGGGGCGCTCACGCGCACGCTGAACAAGTACGCCGACGAGAGCGGCCTTTCCAAGAAGGAGAAGGTCAACCTCACCGGCGACGACATGCGCGAGGGCCTGACCTGCGTGCTGTCGGTCAAGGTCCCCGACCCGAAATTCTCGTCGCAGACCAAGGACAAGCTGGTCTCATCCGAGGTCCGCCCGGTCGTCGAATCAGTGGTCGGCGACAAGTTCGGCCAGTGGCTCGAGGAGCATCCCTCGGAGACCCGCAAGATCCTGACCAAGGTGGTCGAGGCCGCAGCGGCGCGCGAGGCGGCGAAGAAGGCCCGTGAACTCACGCGCCGCAAGGGCGCACTCGACGTGAGTTCGCTGCCCGGCAAGCTGGCCGACTGCCAGGAGCGCGACCCGGCGCTCAGCGAACTCTTCATCGTCGAGGGCGATTCGGCCGGCGGCTCGGCCAAGCAGGGCCGCAATCGCGCCAACCAGGCCATCCTGCCGCTGCGGGGAAAAATCCTGAACGTCGAGCGCGCGCGCTTCGACAAGATGCTGTCCTCGGCCGAAATCGGCACGCTGATCACGGCGCTCGGCCCCGGCATCGGTCCCGACGACGTCAACCTCGACAAGCTGCGCTACCACAAGATCATCATCATGACGGACGCCGACGTCGACGGCTCCCATATCCGCACGCTCCTGATGACGTTCTTCTACCGCCAGATGCGCGACCTGATCGAGCGTGGCCACCTCTACATTGCCCAGCCGCCGCTGTTCAAAGCCGCCAAGGGCAAGTCGGCGATCTACCTCAAGGACGAGCGCGCGCTCGACGAGCAACTCATCCAGACCGGGCTGGAGAACGCGCGGCTGCAGCTCGGCGACGGCTCGGTCCAGGGCAGCGAAGACCTGCGCCGCACCGTCGATATCGCCCGTTCGGTCACCAACCTCGTCAAGCCGCTGTCGCTGTCGCGCCGCGTCACCAGCCAGGCAGTGATCGAACAGGCGGCCATCGCCGGCGCCTTCAAGCCCGACATCCTGAACGATCCCGAGTTGGCCAAAGCCACCGCCGACTACATTGCCCGCCGCCTCGATGCCGTCAGCCCCGTACTCGAACGCGGCTGGAGCGGTGAGCCGACGCCCGACGGCGGCCTCGCCTTCAGCCGCCGCCTGCGCGGCGTGCAGGAACGCCACGTCATCGACGG
>JAUXST010000683.1 GCA_030679805.1 Reyranella sp.
CCGCCGCCGATCACCAGCACGAAGGGCTGGCGGGCGTAGCCGAATTCCGCCGCGTCGCTGCGGCGCCGGTCGGTCCAGGTCTCGCGGTTGCGGATGGCGCCATGCTGGACGCCCGATTCGCGCGTCTCGCCGCTCTTCTCCTCGAAGCCCTTCAGCTCCATCAGCGCGGTGAACAGCGTAAAGGCCTTGCCGTCCTTCAGGCGGACGTGGCCCGTGCCGCGGCCCAGTGCCGTCTCGAAAGTGAACCAGCCGTCGCGATCACCGGCGCGGAAGGAGTCCGGTCGCACCTCGCCCAGCCGAGCGGCCAGCATGTCGACGATCGCCGGGCGTCCTTCCAGCGTGACGATGTTCCAGGTGAAGGACACGAGATCGCGCCAGTAGCCGTCGTCGGTGAACAGCGCGGCCGTACCGGCGGCATCGCCGCGTTTCAGTGCCGCGCCGAAGCGGGCAAGCCAGTCGGAGGTGGAGGATGAGGGGGCGGTTTCTTTCATGGGCCGCACTGTAAAGCGTGACGCGAATAAATGGCATCCAAACGCCCGACCTCACCCAGAGGAGCACCGCGTAGCGGTGCGTCTCGAAGGGTGGGATCAGTCATGCTGTTGCCCAGCCTTCGAGACGGCCCTTCGGGCCTCCTCAGGGTGAGGCAAACCGTATGGACGGAGTTTTCGCGGAACGATGCGAAGGGGCTGGTCCGGCGGACGGACCGGGAGGATGATTTGTCCCGGAGGACCACGCTCATGAAATACGATGTCATCTCCGCCGACGGACATATCGATCTAATCTGGCTGCCGACCGACCTGTTCACCAGGAATGCGTCGAGCCAGATGAAGGAGCGCATGCCCTACGTCGTCGACGGCCCCAAAGGGCCGGAATGGACCAGCCGCAACGGCGCCAAGTTCGGCCTGGTGAACGGCATGGGCTCGGCCGGCCGCGAATATGTGCCGGGCATCATCCACCGCTCCGACCGCATGGCCTCGACCGGCCTCTACGACGACGGCAAGAAGGGCATCCGCCGCCTCACCGAGGTCGACCTGCGTCTCCAGGACCAGGACCGCGACGGCGTGCAGGCCGAGGTGCTGTACGGCGTGCTGGGCTCGAGCGGCCGGCTGAACGATCCCGAGGCGGCGCTGGAGATGCTGCGCATCTACAACGACTGGCTCCATGACTTCTGCAAGCAGGCGCCTGACCGGTTGATCGGCCTCGCCAACATCCCGAACTACAACATGGAGGAGTCGGTCGCCGAGGCGATGCGTTGCGCCAAGCGCGGCGTGCGCGGCCTCGACATCGCCAACCGGCCCGACATGACGCCGCTCTGGGACGAGCATTGGGAGCCGCTCTGGAAGTTCGGCCACGAGACCGGCATTCCACTCCACTTCCACACGATCGGCGGCCGCTCGCCCGACGTCACCAAGTTCCCGACGCACGTGCAGCGCCGCATCTTCGCCGTGCACATCACCGGCTTCCAGATGCACATGAGCGCCATGTTGATGGGGCTGATCTTCTCGGGTGCCCCGGCGCGCTATCCGAACCTGAAGATCGTGATCGGCGAGGCGGGCCTCGGCTGGATCCCCTACGTGCTGCAGCACATGGATCTCGAGTGGGAGGACCAGTTCAAGGACCTCGACCTCAAGATGAAGCCCTCCGAGTACTGGCATCGCCAGTTCTACGCCACCTACCAGACCGACCCGATCGGCATCCGCCTGCTCGATGCGCTGGGCGAGGACAACGTGATGTGGGGCTCGGACTATCCGCATCCCGACGGCATCTGGCCCGACAGCCAGGAGTTCCTGAAGAAGGAACTCGACGACGTCACGCCCGCCGTCCGTACCAAGATCACGCGCGACAACGCGATGAAGCTCTATGGACTGAGCGCGTAAAACAGTCGAAACGGGCGGCATGGCGCGTACCGCCCTTTTGACCACGCTGGCGATGCTGGCCTTCGCCGGCAATTCCCTGCTCTGCCGGCTGGCGCTGCGCGACACCGGGATCGACGCCGCGAACTTCACCGCGATCCGCCTCGGCTCCGGCGCGCTGATCCTGGCCGCCATTCTCATGTCGCGCGGGAAGCGTCCCACCGCGGGCGGAAGCTGGCCGATGGCGGCCATGCTGTTCGCCTATGCGGTGTGTTTTTCCTTCGCCTACCGCGATCTGACGGCGGCGACCGGCGCGCTGCTGCTGTTCGGCGCCGTGCAGTTCACCATGACGGGCTACGGCCTGTGGACGGGCGAACGGATCGGCGGCGTGAGATTGGTCGGGCTCGCCCTGGCGCTGGGCGGTCTGATCTTGCTGCTGCTGCCCGGACTGGCGGCGCCTCCCATTCTGGCAGCGGCGCTGATGCTGGCGGCAGGTGCTGCCTGGGGTGTCTATTCGCTGCTCGGCAAGGGCGCCGGCGACCCGACGGCGGCGACGGGCGGCAACTTCCTGCGCACCCTGCCCTTTGCCGCAGCGCTCATGCTGGCCACAGCTACGGCCTCGACCGGTACCGTCGACCGGCCCTTGGACCATATGGGCGCGTTCTACGCCGTCCTTTCCGGCGCCGTGACCTCGGGCCTGGGCTACGTGCTCTGGTATGCCGCGCTGCCGATGCTGCGGGCCACGTCGGCGGCGACAGTGCAGCTCTGCGTGCCGGCCATTGCGGCCCTGGGTGGGGCAATGCTACTCGCCGAGCCGGTCACGGCGCGGCTGCTGGTGGCGTCGGTCGCGGTCCTGGGCGGAATTGCTCTCACGATCTATCGGAAGAATTGAAAGAAGGCCTCATGTTCCAGGTTTCCGAGCGTCTCAAGAACGTAAAAGTGTCGGCGTCCGCCGCCATGACCCGCAAGGTGCGCGAGCTGCGCGCCGAAGGCGTGAAGATCGTGGGCCTGTCCTCGGGCGAACCCGACTTCCCGACGCCGCTGCACGCCATCGAGGCGGCGTACAAGGCAGCCCTTGCCGGCGACACCAAGTATCCGCCGCAGGACGGCGTGAAGCCCCTCAAGGAGGCGATCCGCGCCAAGTTCAAGCGCGACAACAATCTCGACTATGCGCTGGAGGAGATCATGGTCTCCAACGGCAGCAAGCAGATCATGTACGACGCGCTGATGGCCAGCGTTAACCCCGGCGACGAGGTGATCATTCCCGTGCC
>JAUXST010000687.1 GCA_030679805.1 Reyranella sp.
GTGTTTACGACCGCACGCTGCTGATCGACGAAACGGTCACCACGCTGACCGATTCCATCGGGCAGGAAACGCTGATCACGATCGTGGTGATGGTCCTGTTCCTGCTGCACGTGCGGGCCAGCATCGTCATCGCGATCACGCTGCCGATGGCCGTACTGATGTCCTTCATCGGCATGAAGGTGTTCCAGGTCGACGCGAACATCATGTCGCTCGCCGGTCTCGCCATTGCGATCGGCGAGGTGGGAGACATGGGCATCATCGTGACGGAAAGTATCTACCGTCACATCGCCAAGGGCGATCAGTCCAAGAGCCTCTTTCAAAAAGTCTTCGAGGGTGCGTCAGAAGTTGGCGGCGGCATCGTCACGGCGGTGTCGAATACCCTGGTTTCGTTCATTCCGGTGTTCTTCCTCATCGGCCAGGAAGGATTACTGTTCCGCCCGCTGGCCTTCACCAAGACCTTCGCCATCGGGGCCTCCGTCGTCGTCGCGCTCACAGTAGTGCCGCTGGTTTGTTACCTGGTGTATCGGCCGGTATCCTTGCCGCGGCGGACGGTCTGGATGATCGCCGCAGCGCTCGGCGTTGCCGCGATGTTTGCTGTGCACGGCATTGTCATGATGGCTGTCGCTGGTGGCCGCTACAGCGGCTGGCCGATGTCCGCGGTCATAGGTGTGATTGTCGCGCTGGCGTTCGTTCGCATCGCGCAGGAGCGGTTCCTGCCACTGGAGCAAAACCCGGTCGCACGCGGAATCGCCGCAGTATACGTTCCGATCCTGACTTGGGTTCTAGCGCACAAGAAGACTTTCCTCATCCTGCCGGTGGCGATCTCATTCTCCGGCCTCACCGTCTGGCTCGGCCTGGAGAAGACGCTTGCGCCGTTGGGCTGGGCGATCAACCAGTTCGCCAGCGAGCCGGCCTCGCCCGAGCTGAAGCAGGCGATGCATCTCAAGACGACCGAGCCAGTGACGCGCCCGCTCGTCGAGTTCGGCCGACTCCGCTGGCAGAGAGTGAAGCACGCCGACGGCGCAACCTCCCAGCGGATCCAGTGGCGGCAGCCAGATCCCAGGGAAAGCGACGCCGAGGCCGCACGTGGCATCGAAGTCGTGCAGGAGCGTGGGATACTTCCGGGCATCGGCCGCGAATTCATTCCGCCCCTCGACGAAGGCGCCTTCCTCTACATGCCGACATTGCTGCCGCAGGCCGGCCTGGGCCCGGCGCTGGAAGTAAATTCCCGGCAGGATATGGCGATCGAAACCGTGCCGGAAGTGGCGTCGGTTGTCGGGAAGCTGGGTCGCGCCGACACGGCGCTCGATCCGGCGGCCATCGGCATGATCGAAAGCATCATCGTCCTCAAGCCCGAGTCGGAATGGCGGCAGATCCCGGTGAAACGGTGGTTCTCGGACTGGCCGGGCTGGCTCAAAGCCGGCCTGGCCTGGGTCTGGCCCGAGCACCGCCGCATCACCAAAAGCGAAATCCTCGGCGAGCTCCAGGAGAAGACCGCAATTTCGGGCGTGCTGCCGACGTTCCTGCAGCCGATCCAGACCCGCCTCGTCATGCTGACAACCGGTTTCCGGGCGATGATGGGGGTGAAGATCTTCGGAAGCGATCTCAGGCAGATCGAGCGCATCGGCCTACAGATCGAGCAGCTGCTCAAGGAAGTGCCAGGTGCGGCAGATATCGTGGCCGACCGCCTCGTCGGCAAGCCATATCTTGAGTTCGAGATCGATCGCGACAGGATGGCCCGCTACGGCGTGAACATCCGCGACGTGCAGGACATCATCGAGATAGCCATCGGCGGCACGAACATCATGGAGTCGGTCGAGGGTCGGGAGCGCTATCCGATTCGCGTCCGCTATCTGCGGGAATACCGCGAAGACGTTCCCGAGCTGGGAAGGATCCTGGTACCCACGTCCAGCGGTGCTCACATTCCCCTTGCGCAGGTGGTGACCATCAGGAGCGTCCTGGGACCGCAAGACATCAAGGGCGAGCGCGGCCTGCTCGTAGGCTACGTCACGATGAACACGCGCGACCGCGACGAGGTGAGTGTGGTCGAGGATGCCGAAGTCGCGCTGCAGGCCGCAGTGCAGGACGGTCGGCTCAGGCTGCCGCCCGGTTACTACTGGGAATGGAGCGGTCAATTCGAGAATCAAGTCCGTGCG
>JAUXST010000688.1 GCA_030679805.1 Reyranella sp.
AAGTGGCCGCCGACACTGGCGCCATTGAGCACGAGGTTCATGTCGAACCTGGCCCCGTAGAGATCGACGAGGCCTCTTGCTTCGAATCTGTCGCATCCGTCCGAGCTAAGATATGCGCTACCGTGGACAATAGTCTCATCCATGTAGAGCGCAAACCGTTCGCCTTCACCAGACAGGCGAGCACCTTGCATGCGCACTTCGCCGCCGATGGTCGCTCTCGTGAGGCCTACGGCACCGCTCGCCTCGAATCGGTTGAGTTTCGACTTTCTGAGAATGAGATTTGCACCGATTTGCGCCCCGCTGAGCAAGAGCGCGTCAGGGCAGCCGAATAGCTTGGCTCCCATGAAATCGAGGGAGTTCTTGATGGTCGTGCCTCGGAGGCACACGGCGCCGTTGGCCTCGAAGCGGCGGCCGTCGTGTTCGTCGAGCAGCAAATCGCCACCAATCTCCGTGCCGTCCATGACGAGACATTCGTCACCGGCGTTGTCGACGCTTGCGGCGCTGAAAGATACTCGTCCACCGATGACTGCGTTGACGATGCGCACCGCGCCCTTCGTCTCGAAGCGAGTTGCACCGGAGGAGCTAAGAAGAACGTCGGCTTTCACAGTCACGCCAGTCATGGCGAGCGCGGGACATTTTCCATCCCCTGCCGAGAGGACGGCGCCAAGCATGCTCATTGATCCGCCGATGTGCGCTTGATCAAGCCGCACGCTACAGCGGGCTCTGCCACGGCGGCCCAGATTGCGCGCTTCGAGATTTGCACCTACTACCAGGTCACGCAAATCGATTGAGACTGCCTCTGCCGAATCGAAAATCACATCGTTGAGAAGCAGGCTGCGCTCCACGCGAAGTCCTGATGCTGCTAAGCTTGCGATTTGCGAGCCATCGAGCTTGACCGACGTCCAGGCGGAGTCACTGAGTTCGATGCCAGCCGGAATCTCGCATTTCGTCAATGCAAGCGGAGGGAGCGGAGCTGTCGTGGATCCGATGCCAGCAAACTGCAGTTTGCCTTCGATGATCGCATTCTCGATGCCGATGAACATCGGGGCGTCGGCGGCGTCATTCGTCAGCTGACTGACGACGAGTTCGCGGAGGAACGAAGCACGTATCGTCCTCTCTTCCGGCCGTCCTTCCAGTCGCGCGATCCTCTCTTCATGCAGGCATTCGCGCACGATCGTTTCGGCGGATTTATCCGCTTCTGTTGGCATGGTCATATGTGGTTTCACTCCCCTGGACATATTAACCCCAGGGTTGCTCCTTATGGAAGCGTCCAACCACGGTGCAGAACAAGAATTAGCGACACGAAGCCATCTGGCTCCGTTCCTCGATTGCCGCCAATATAGCCCCTCAACCGGGAGTGAACAGATGACGAGCAAAAGCTCGGAAGCGATGGTCAGCAACGAAATGGGCGATCTCGACGGCGATTCGCTGCGCATGCATGCGATGGGACGGCCCGGCAAGATCGAGATTGTCGCCACCAAGCCGCTGGTGACCCAGCGCGACCTGGCGCTGGCCTATTCGCCGGGCGTCGCCGCTCCCTGTCTCGCGATCGAAAAGGACCCCTCGCTCGCCTACGACTACACCATCAAGGGCAACCTGGTGGCCGTCATCTCCAACGGCACCGCCGTGCTGGGCCTGGGCGACATCGGGGCGCTGGCCGGCAAGCCGGTGATGGAGGGCAAGGCCGTGCTTTTCAAACGCTTTGCCGACGTCGACTGCATCGACATCGAGGTCGACACCAAGGACGTCGACCAGTTCGTCAACGCCGTGCGCTACCTCGGGCCGACCTTCGGCGGCATCAACCTCGAGGACATCAAGGCGCCGGAATGCTTCATCATCGAGCAGCGCCTGCGCGAGCTCATGGACATCCCGATCTTCCACGACGACCAGCACGGCACCGCCATCGTCTCGGCGGCCGGCCTGATCAACGCGCTGCATCTCACCGGCCGCAATCTCAAGGACGTGAAGATGGTGGTGAACGGGGCGGGCGCCGCCTCGATCGCCTGCATCGAGCTGGTGAAGGCGATGGGCCTGCCGCACGAGAATGCCATCCTGTGCGACACCAAGGGCGTCATCTACCAGGGGCGCACCGAAGGCATGAACCAGTGGAAGAGCGCCCACGCCGTGCGCACCAAGGCGCGTACGCTGGCGGAGGCGATGAAAGGTGCCGACGTCTTCTTCGGCCTGTCGGTGAAGGGTGCCGTGACCAAGGAAATGGTCCGGTCGATGGCGGACAAGCCGATCATCTTTGCCATGGCCAACCCCGATCCCGAGATCTCGCCGGAGGACGTCAAGTCGGTGCGTTCCGACGCCATCATGGCGACCGGCCGCAGCGACTATGGCAATCTGCTCAACACCGTGCTGGGCTTTCCCTACATCTTCCGCGGTGCCCTGGACGTCCGTGCC
>JAUXST010000695.1 GCA_030679805.1 Reyranella sp.
CGGCCTACGTGCAGCCCGTCATCGACGGCTATCTGCATCGTTTCGAAACCAAGCTGGCGGACGCGGGCTTCACTGGCCGCTTTACCGTAATGCACTCCAACGGCGGCCGCCTGCCGGCCGAGGCGATGCGCCAGAGCGCCATCACCGCGCTCTATTCCGGCCCGGCCGCTGGCGTGGTCGGCGCCACGCGCCAGGCCGCACGCTCGGGTTTCAAGGATCTCATCACCTTCGACATGGGTGGCACCTCGACCGACGTCTGCCTGGTGCAGGATGGCCGTCCTTCGTTGGCCTCGGAAAGCGAGATCGACGGACTGCCGATCCGCACGCCGGTCCTCGATATCGTGTCGGTCGGCGCGGGCGGCGGCTCGATCGCCTGGGTCGATGACGGCGGCATGCTGCGGGTCGGCCCGCAAAGCGCCGGCGCCGATCCGGGCCCGGCCTGCTACGGCAAGGGCGGCACCGAACCGGCCACCACCGATGCCCACATCGTGATCGGCACCATCCGCCCCGGCGCTTTCCTCGGTGGCCGCATGACGTTGGACGGCGAGGCCGCGCGCCGCGCCTTCGAACCCATCGCCGCCCGCTTCGGCCTCGGCGTCGAACAGGCCGCGTCCTCGGCGCTACAACTCACCGATGCCAACATCGTGCGTGCCATCCAGCTCGTCTCGACCGAGCGCGGACGCGATCCGCGCGACTATGCGCTGGTGCCGTTCGGCGGCGCCGGACCGCTCCATGCTGCGCGTATCGCCGAGGAGCTCGGCATCTCGACCATCGTCGTGCCGCCCAATGCCGGCGTGATCTCGGCCTATGGGCTGGTGGCCTCCGACTACACCAAGTTCGATGCCGTCACGCGCAAGATGAAGCTCGACGATACGGCCGCCACGGAAGCCGGCAAGATCTTCGCCGAGATGCGGGCGAGACTCGCCGCCCAGTTCGCCGACATGAAGCTGCCGGGCAGTCTCGACTACATCCACACGCTGGAAATGCGGTTTGTCGGCCAGGCCTTCGAGGTCGGCGTCGAAATTCCCTCGGATC
>JAUXST010000708.1 GCA_030679805.1 Reyranella sp.
AGCACGCCGTCGCAATCGAAAATGACAAGCACGCCGTGCTTGTATCAGAACGGCTTGTCCCCCGCGACCGTGACGCGGTTGCCGCTGCGGGTGTGTGGCCAATAATCCCACATCGCACGATGCTGGGCGCAACGATTGTCCCAGAAGGCAATGGAGTTCTCGCGCCAGCGGAAGCGGCACTGGAACAGCGGGTTCTCCATGTGCTCGTAAAGATAGCGCAGGATGGCGTCGCTTTCGTCACGCGGCACGCCGACCAACAGGCGCGTGAAGCCGCGGTTGACGTAGAGGCCCTTCTTGCCCGTCACCGGATGGGTGCGCACCACCGGATGCTCGGCCCGAGGATACTTCGGCTTGTCGGCGACACCATAGTTGGCATAGAGGCCGCGATAGACCGACTCGCCGTCATGGATGGCGGTCATGCCTTCGAGATACTTCTTCATGCGGTCCGACAGCGCCTCATAGGCGGCGTACATGCTGGCGAACAGCGTGTCGCCACCCTTGGGTGGGCACTTCTTGATGTAGAGGATGCTGCCCATCGGCGGTTCAAGGTCGCAGCTCACGTCGCTATGCCAGCCCTCGCCGTTGGCGCGTGGCGAATCCTTGTCGGCGTGGATAATCATCAGCTCGGGCTTGCCCGGCTCGGACGGCGCCGCGGGATGGGTGTGCAGCTCGCCGAACAGGCGGCCGAATGCCAGGTGTTGATCCTGCGTGATGTGCTGGTCGCGGAAGAAGATGACGAGGTTCTCGGCCAGCGCGCGGTGGATCTCGTCCTGCTGGCGGTTGCTGAGCGGCTTGCTGAGATCGACGCCTGCAATCTCGGCACCGATGATCGGCGTCAGCTTGTCGATCGTGAGGGTCTCATAGGGCGCACCCTCTTCGGCCGTGTGCCGGTAGCGAGGCCCGGAAGTGCTGCTCAACGATCCTTGCATGGCTCTCTCCTACTCCACCTTGATATTGGCACGACGGATGATCTTGCCCCAGCGTTCCTTCTCCGAGCGCGTGAAGGCGGCGAATTCAGCCGGGCTCATGAGCTTGGGCACGCCGCCCAGGGCTTCCAGCCGCGCCAGCACCTCGGGCATGGCCGCGACCGCGCGGATGTCGGCGTTGATCTTCTGCACGATGTCGCGTGGCGTGCCCTTGGGGACGTAGTAGCCGGTCCAGGTCGTCAGCAGCACTTCCGGCAGACCCGCCTCGACCGAAGTCGGCACATCGGGCAGCAGCGTATAGCGCTCGGTGTCGGTCACCATCAGGCCCTTCAGCGCGCCGCGCTCGATCGCGATCTTGGCGTTGACCGTGTCGATCATCATGAAGGAGAGCAGGCCGCTCTGCAGATCGGGAATGGCCTGCGGGTTGCTCTTGTAGCCGACGTAGACCGCCTCGACACCGGCCGCCATCTTGTAGAGTTCCGACGCCACGCGCGCCGGCAGCGCACCGGCGCCGTAGTTGTTCTTTGCCGGATCGACCTTGAGCTTGGCGGTCAGTTCCGCCGCGCTGTTGATCGGGCTGTTCTTGTCGACCAGCAGCACGAAGGGCGAGGTGCCCATGCGCGTGATGGCTTCGAAATCCTCGACCGGATCGTAGGGCAGCTTGTCGTAGATCGCGGGATTAACCGCCTGGGTCATGGCCGATGTGGCGAAGATGGTGAGCCCGTCGGGCTTGGCGCGCGCCACCGATTCGGCGGCGGGAATGCCGTTGCCACCGCCCTTGTTGTCGATCACCACAGGCTGGCCCCACAGGGCCGATAGCCGCTCCGTATAGACGCGCGCGGTAATATCGGTGGCGGCACCGGGAGGAAACGGCACGACGACGGTCACCCGGCCCGACGGAAATTTCTGCGCGCGCGCGACGGCCGGCGCCACCAAGGCCGCCGCGCCGAATGCCGCTCCGAACTGTCGCCTGCCGAACATGTTTCCTCGTCTCTTCGTCTTGCGAAGAAGATAGGCTCTTTTGCGGCGGGCTGCCGGGCCTAAGTCGACAGAATCCGTATTACGGAATAACGTTCTACATGGCCGCCATCGAGCCCGTCCGCCGCAGCTTCGCGATCCTCGAGGCGCTCAGTCAACGCCCGCACGGCACGATCGCGACGCTGGCGGAAGAAACCGGGCTGCCCCGCCCGACCGTCGCGCGGCTGCTCAAGACCCTGGTCGAGCTGGGCTATGCGACGCAGGTCTCCCGCCTCATCGGCTATCGGCTGACCGACCGCGTGCTGGGTCTCGCCCAGGGCATCCGCTTCATCGACCATTTCGTCGACGCCGCGGCGCCGCACATGCAGCGCTTCACCCGCAAGCATGGCTGGCCGCTCTATCTCGCCGCCATGAGCCACCGCGCGCTGATCATCCGCTACTCGACAGCGGCGCAGAGCCCGATGGCCTTCGAGCGTCTGGCGTTGCGGCGCCACAGCCCCATCCTGTCGGGCGCCGTTGGCCGCGCCTGGCTCGCCTTCTGTTCCGACGAGGAACGGCGCGTCCTCCTGCGCGACCTCGGCGTGCGCAACGATCAGCGTCTCGCTTCCGCCCTCGCCAACATCCGCCGCAAAGGCCATGCCTTCGCCGTCACATCGCGGCCGGGGCGGCTACAAGGTATCGCCGTTCCGATCCTCGGCGACGACCGGATCCTGGGCTGCGTGTCGATGCGCTTCACGCGCTCGGCCATGAGCGACGCCGAGGCCGGCGCGCGCTTCGGCCCCCTCCTCACCGCCCTGGCGCGTGCCATCGCGGGCGACACGACATAACGTCAACCAAGGAACCAAGGGGGAAATATGCCGACATTCGACGCCATCGCTTCGCAGACCGTGCGCAAGGCCGACCATCTGGAGCCGGGCTTTGTGCACACCGCCGACATCGAGACCGCGGCGAAAAAGCTCGCGGCGCGGAAGAAGAAGCCCAACATCCTGATCTACCTGATGGACGACGTGGGCTGGGGCGACTTCGGCTGCTACGGCGGCGGCGTCGCCGTCGGTGCGCCCACGCCCAACTTCGACCGGATCGCGCGCGGCGGCCTGCAACTCACCTCGTGCTATTCGGAGCCCTCGTGCTCGCCCTCGCGCGCCACGCTGCACACCGGCCGCGTGCCCAACCGCCACGGCCTGCACCGCCCGCCGATGTACGGCGAACCGGGCGGCCCGCAGGGCGAGATCACCCTGCCGATGCTGCTCGGCCAGGCCGGCTACACGACGCAGGCGGTCGGCAAGTGGCACATCGGCGAGAATATCGACAGCCAGCCGCAGAACGTGGGCTACGACGATTTCTACGGCTTCCTCTCCGTCTCCGACATGTACACCGAGTGGCGCGACCCGCACTTCTTCCCGGAGATCGTCTATTCGGACGCGCGCACCGAGTGGATCAAGAACATGCCCTTCAACCGCTGCTTCGTGCACGCGACCAAGGGCAAGGAGCTGACCAACGTCGAGGAGGTGACGATCCCCGTCCTCTCCGAACTCGACGAGAAGTGGTGCAAGTACTCCGAGGCCTTCATTGAGAAGCAGGCCAAGTCGGACAAGCCGTGGCTGCTCTAT
>JAUXST010000718.1 GCA_030679805.1 Reyranella sp.
ATTATTCGGGTGATGGTGCATCGGGTGATAAGCGCCCGGCGGATTGATGTTTGCCCAGCAGCCGGTGATCGACATCGGGTACTGGTCGACCTGCAGGAAGCGGGTGACGCCCCGTGCAGCCATCTCCGCCAGTTTCACGAACTCGGCGAAGGCCGGCCGGGTGTGCAGGTCCTGTGGTGTCTGCCAGTTGCTGCCGGCGGGGATGACGGGGCGCGGCGTGATCAGGCGCTCGATCTCGGCCTTCAGTTGAATATTGAGGGCCGCAGCTGCGACGGGTTTGAGATCCACGATCCACAGCGGGGTCGGAAAGATCTCCTGGACTTCCTGCTTCTCGATCATGGATTCACTATAGCCGAATTCCGCGGCGGGTGGCGCGCTTGCCGGCCGGGGATAGTCTCGCTCGGCGATTTGATGGAGATCTTTGACGGAGATCAAAGACGGAGATCAAAGTCATGGAGCCATCGGGCTGGGCGACCGCATCCTGAAAATCCCCGCCGGGCGTTGCCGCGAACGCAATTGCAGCCCCGCCGGTTCGGTGGTCCAATTGCGTTGGAATACAGGATCGGGAGGAGCCGATGTCTATTACCGTCCAGCCGGTCATGCCGGAGTTCGTCGCCGAAGTGGGCGACGTCGATCTCGCCCGGCCGCTCGCCCCCGACGACCTCGCCGCGATTCGCGCCGCCTTCACCAGGTACGCGGTGCTGGTTTTTTCCGACCAGCATTTCGACGACGACAGCCAGCTCGACTTCGCGCGCCACTTCGGGCCGCTCGAGACCACGGTGTTCAAGGCACGCAAGGGCCACAAGCTCCGCCTGCACGAGAACATGGCCGATGTCGGCAACCTCGACGCCGAGAACCGCATCCTTGAAACCAACGATCGCCAGCGCCTCTACAATCTCGGCAACAAGCTCTGGCACACCGACTCCTCGTTCAAGCGCCTGCCGGCCTACTGTTCGATGCTGCATGCGCGCTCGATCCCGCCGATCGGCGGCCAGACCGAATTCGCCGACATGCGCGCGGCCTACGACGCACTGCCCGAGGCGACAAAGCGGCGGATCGCGGGGCTGGTGGCCGAGCATTCGATCATGTACTCGCGCGCCAAGCTGGGCTTTGCCGACTTCGACGACAGCGAACGCGAGGCTTTTAGGCCGGTGCCGCAAGTGCTGGTGCGGCGGCTGCAGGATTCCGGCCGTCTCAGCCTCTATATCGCAAGCCACATCGGCGCGATCCGCGGCATGGCCGACGACGAGGCCAGGAAGCTCGTCGAGGAACTGACCGCGCATGCCACCCAGCGCCAGTTCGTCCATAGCCACCGTTGGCGGGTGAACGACCTGGTGATCTGGGACGATCGCTGCACCATGCATCGTGGCATGGACTTCGACGACCAGCGTTACGCCCGCGACATGCGCCGCGCCACGGTCTCCGACGTGGCGCCGACCTGCGAGCAGATGGGGATGGCCGTCGCGGCCGAATGACCCCGCGCGAGCGCGCGGGTCTCAGAATCGGTCAGGGCGAGATCGGGTTTCCGGCGTCGGTCAACACTTTGCCGCCCAGCCCGATGAAGCAGACGCCGGCCGCCCTCTCGATCCAGTGCCTCGCCCTCTGAAAGCGACGCATCACCGGGGCGGACGACATGAAGACGCTCACACACGAATACCAGACCAGGGATGACGTGGTCACAAGTCCGATCATCACCCCCATCAGCCAGGCGGGTGTCGATGCGGTGACGGCTGTGGCGAACACGCTGGCGAAAAGAACGATCGCCTTCGGATTGGTCAGCGTAACGAGAAAGCCGAACAGTACCGCGCGGTTCCGCGAGGGCCGGGCCGACTGGTCGAGCTCGATCTGCCGCGGTTTCGTCCGCAGGAGCTTGATGCCCAGGAAAATGAGATACGCTCCACCCAGGACGCGCACGGCCCAGGTCAGCCATTGATATTGCACCAGGATTGCCGACAGGCCGACCAGGCTGAGTGTCGCGTAGAGGCAAAGCCCCATCGACACGCCAAGCGTCGTCAGCAGGCCGGCGCGCGTGCCGTAGGTCATGGATGAGCGGACGACGGCCACGAAATCCGGACCCGGAAGAATGAGCGCCGGGATGAAAATCGCGAAGACACTGATCAGAACAATGGCGTAATCCATGAAAACTCAAGTCTCCCATGGGGCGATCCGAGGTTGAAGTGCCATGGCCTTACCGTCGCTGCAAGTACCCGTTCTGGTCGTCCCGCTTCATGATCGTGCGCTGCCACGATGGATGGCCGTGGCTGTTCTCCGTCATGAACTGAAGTCGGAACGCCCGCGGCCATTTCCCGCGCGGTACCTCGACGAATCCCCGTCGCGCGTAGAACGGCGCATTCCACCGCACGCGCAGATAGGTCGAGAGATAGAGTGTGTCGAAGCCTCGTCCGCGGGCGGTTGCTGCCGTGCGGTCGATCAGGGCGGCCCCGAAGCCGAGGCCCTGCCAGCGGTCGAGAACCGACAATTGATCGAGCCAGGCCGTGCCCCCTCGCAGCTGCATGAGGGCAAATCCCACCGGCCGGTTGAGCAGCGAGGTCGCCACCCACAGCCGGCCATCGCGCCGGCCTTGCTCCAGCGAGGCGACCGTGGCCGGTGGCATGTCGATCACCCGCGGCAGGCCGACACGCGCATAGCGCCCGTCGGCCGCGTTTTCGATCTGCGGCAGGAACGGGATTTCGTGGGCGCGCGGGGCACGAATCATGGCGGCGAATTGGATACGCTCAGCCGACGCTGGGAGGAAGAGCCATGACCATCGACATCGAACCGCTGAAGAAGCAGCTCGGCCGCAAGATCGAGGACGAGGACACCGTCACCGAGGCGCCGCTCAAGGGCATGATCGCGACCTTCGACCGCGACGAGAAGGTGCCAGGACCGGGTGAGCCGATCGCGCCGGGCTGGCACCTCTGCTACCTGCATTCGTACGCGCGACGGAAGTCGCTGGGCGACGACGGGCTGCCGGTCGAAGGCGGCGTGCTGCCGCCGATGCCGTTGCCACGCCGCATGTATGCCGGCTCCACTTTCACCTTCGAGGGCGACATCCGCGTCGGCGACAAGCTCCGCCGCGAGACCGAGTTCTCCGACGTCCAGCTTCGCGGCGGCGGCACCGGCACGCTGATCGTCACCAGCCAGACGCGCCGTATTTTCACCCCGCGTGGGCTCGCCGTCGTGGAGGTGGCCAGCACCGTTTTTCGCGAAGAGGTGAAGCCCGGCGAAAAGAGCGGCGTTCCCGTGCGCGACGCCGCGCCGACCGACGTGCCGTGGCGGCGCACTATAAAAGCCGATCCGGTGATGCTGTTCCGTTATTCGGCGCTCACCTTCAATCCACACCGCATCCACTACGACCGCACCTATTGCATCGAGTCCGAGGGCTATCCCGGGCTGGTGGTGCACGGCCCCTTCGCCCAGCAGTGCCTGTTCGACCTGCTGCGCGATTCGCAGCCGGGACGGAAGATCAAGACCTTCGCCGTGCGGGCCCGCGCACCGCTCTTCGACATCGCGCCGTTCGACGTGATCGGCCGGCCGACGGCCGACGGCAAAGGCGCGGAACTCTGGACGGTAACGCCCCAGGGTACCATCGCTGCTCAGGCGACGGCGACGTTTGCCTGAGTCTGACGGTCTAGTCGTTCGCCGCGCCGTAGCGCAGCGGACGGAAGAAGGCGCGGATGTCCTCGACCAGCAGATCGGGTTCCTCAAGGGCGGCGAAGTGGCCGCCCTTGGGCATGATCGTGTGGCGACGCAGGTTGTAGGCGCGCTCGATCCATTCCCGGGGTGGCGGTGGCGCGAGATCGGCCGGGAAGGCGGCGAAGCCGGTCGGCGTCTCGACGCGCTGGCCGTCGGGTAGGCCGCGTGGCGTCTGCTCGGTGACGCCGCGATAGAGCCAGGTCGCGGTGCCGGCGGTGCCGGTCAGCCAATAGACCATGATGTTGTCCAGCAGCAGGTCCATCGAGAAACGGTTGCGCGGGTCGCCACTGCAATCGCTCCAGCCCTGAAACTTCTCGACGATCCAGGCCGCGAGGCCGACCGGTGAATCGCTGAGAGCGACGCCCAGCGTCTGCGGCCGCGTCGCCTGGATGCGCTGGTAGGCGGTCTTCTCGTCGCGCTCGGCCTGGATCCGGGCGAGCCAGGTCTTCTCGTCGGCGCTGAACGCGGTCGTCTTGAGATCGATGCCGGGCCTGAGGCCGATCATGTTGAGGTGCAGGCCAAGCGTGCCCGAGCGCCAGTCGTCCTTCTCCTCCTTGAGGGGATAGTCGAAGGCGAGCCACGACGAGACGATGGCGCCCCAGTCGCCGCCCTGGGTGCCGAAGGGACGGCGGTAGTTGAGCTTGTCGTGGACGAGCTTGTGCCAGAGGCCAGCGATGGCACGGGGCCCGATCGGGCCCATCGTGCCGTCGGCGCGGACCGGCGGCGCGGAGAAGCCGTAGCCGGGCAGCGACGGTGCGATCACGTCGAAGGCATCGAGTGGATCGCCGCCATGGTTTTCGGGATGGGCCAGCACGTCGATGATGTGCAGGAACTCCACGATCGAACCCGGCCAGCCGTGGGTGATCACCAGCGGCAGCGGCCGCGGGGCGTCCTCGACCTCGGTGCCGGGCTCACGGATGAAATGGAGCCGCTGCGGGCCGATATCGACCAGGTAGTTGGGCCAGCGGTTGATCGCCTCCTGGCAACGCTGCCAGTCGTAGCCATGGCGCCAGTATTCGACCAGTTCGACCAGGAAATCCGGGTCGGCGCCGGAGGCCCAGCTGCCGTTGTCGGCGATGGCGGGTGCCGGCCGCCAGCGGCGCAGGCGCTCGTCGAGATCGATCAGCGCCCGCTCGGGAATATCGACCTTGAAGGGCTCGGGAGTGTCGTAACGCGGTTCGGCCATGGGTCCATCATAGAGGACCGCGGGCCTCCAGGCCCGCTCATGATCAAGAGCGGGCCTGGAGGCCCGCGGTCCAATGAGGTCACCCTTCCAGCAAATCGGCGCGAATGCGCTCGCGTGCCGCCGCATCGAGGCCGAGGGCGCGTTCGGCGAACGGTTCCGGTCC
>JAUXST010000719.1 GCA_030679805.1 Reyranella sp.
ATGGCGGGCATGGCCGGCGCCTTCATCTCCATCGCCGACATCCACACCTTCACCGAGAACATGACCAACGGCGCGGGCTATCTTGCGCTGGCCGCCGTGATCTTCGGCGGCTGGAACGTCGGACGCACGATCGCCGCCTGCCTGCTGTTCGGCGCCGCCACCGCGCTGCAGTTCCAGCTCCCGGCCATGGGCATCAACGTGCCGACTGCTTTCCTCCTGATGCTGCCCTACCTACTGGCGCTGTTGGCGGTGGCGGGCGTCGTTGGCCGCCTCGATCCGCCGACGGCGCTCACGCTGCCGTTCCAGCGCGGCAAGTAGTAATAAGAGCAAGCCATGCCCACCATCGCCGCCCAGCCCTACGAGTACAGTTTTCCGACCGGCAAGCTCGCCCTGGTCGTGATCGACATGCAGCGCGACTTCGTCGAGGAGGGCGGCTTCGGCTCGGCGTTGGGCAACGATGTGAGCTTGCTCACCGCCATCGTGCCGACCGTGCGCCGCCTGCTCGACGGGTTCCGCGCGGCCAGGCTGCCCATCATCCATACGCGTGAAGGTCACAGGCCCGACCTCACGGATTGTCCGCCGAGCAAAATCGCGCGCGGCAGGGGAAAGCTCACCATCGGCGACAAGGGTCCGATGGGGCGCATCCTGATCGACGGCGAGCCCGGCAACGATCTCGTGCCCGAGCTTGCGGCGCTGCCCGGCGAAACGGTGATCGTGAAGCCGGGCAAGGGTGCTTTCTATGCGACCCGGCTCGGCCACATCCTGGAGACGCAGGGGATCAGTCATCTGGTGTTCGCGGGCGTCACGACGGAAGTCTGCGTCCAGACGACGATGCGCGAGGCCAACGACCGCGGCTACGAATGCCTGTTGGCCGAGGACGCCACCGAAAGCTACTTCCCTGAGTTCAAAGCCGCGACCTTGGCGATGATCCGCGCCCAGGGCGGCATCGTCGGCTGGACCGCGCCGACCGACACGATCGTCAAAGCCTTGCGGTGAGCGACGACTTCGGCGCTTTCGTTGCCGGGCCGCGGATCGAGATCGCGCCCTCGGGATCGGGCGTCCTCGATGGTCTCACCTTCGTCGTAAAGGACCTTATCGATGTCGCGGGCGCGGTAACGGGCGGCGGCAATCCCGACTGGCACGGGCAGCAGGAACTGGCGGCGACGTCGGCAATCGCCGTACAGCGTTTCCTGCAGGCCGGGGCGGCGATGATCGGCAAGACCGTCACCGACGAACTCGCCTTCAGCCTCGAAGGCGAGAACGAACATTACGGCACGCCCATCAATCCGCGCTGTCCCGAGCGTCTGCCCGGCGGCTCGTCGAGCGGCTCGGCCGTGGCAGTGGCGGCAGGCCTCGCCGACCTCGGCCTCGGCACGGACACCGGCGGCTCGGTGCGGGTGCCGGCGAGCTTCTGCGGCCTCTATGGCTTTCGTCCCACCCACGGCCGCGTGCCGGTGGCGGGCGTGATCCCCTTCGCGCCGAGCTTCGATACCGTGGGCCTGTTCGCGCGCTCGCCGGCGCATCTGCTGGCGGGTGGGCTCGCGCTCCTCGAGGCCCCGCCGGTTGAGGCACGCCCCGCGCGTCTACTGCTGGCGGCCGATGCCTTCGCGCTCGTGGATCCCGAAGCCCGGGCGCCGTTGCGTGAGGCTGCCGTCCGTCTCGGTGTCGTGGCGGACATCGAGATCTACGACGGCCGCGCGCCCGAGTATTTCGACGCCTACACCATCCTGCAGGGCCTCGACGTCATGCGGTCGCTGGGCGTCTTCCTCGAGTCGAGCCCGCGGTTCGGCGCCACCATCGCGCCGCGTTTCGACGGTGCGCGCGCCCTCGACCCTGCCGTCGAGCCGCAATGGCGAACATGGCGCCAGGAGCTAGCCGCGCGGATTCGCGCGCTGCTGCCGGCCGGCGCGATGCTGCTGCTGCCTACGACTCCCGGCATCGCGCCGCTGCGCTTTCTGCGCGATGCCCATGCCGAGCGCTTCTATCAGGCCGCCCTCACGCTCTGCTCGGTGGCGGGCCTCGCCGGTCTTCCTGTGGTCACGCTGCCGATTGCATCGTTGGAGGGCTGCCCGCTCGGTCTGTCCGTGATCGCGGGGCCGGGCGAGGACGAGGCTCTGCTGGCCTTCGTGGCATCAGGTTGAATCGGTCGGCGAGCAGGGTGCTGTCATTGCCAGCATTTGCTCACGCAGATGTGAAGAGCAGATTCAGCAGAAAATTGCTATAGGTTTTGGTAGGCTGGCGCTTGGACTGCGCCGGCCACTTCTATTTTGGCATGACCTCTCGCGGCACGCCCGCGGGTCGCCTTTAAGGCCTGGTGCAGCCGCCACGGGTCCTGACCCGTGGACAGTCCCAAGAACAACCCCGTCCCAACCACACGCCGAATAACCACGTGGTAACAGACACTTGACGATGCCTGGGAAACAGGTGCGCCGGGGTGCGTGCAAAAGAAGAATCCGGGAAGCATGCACAAGCCAATGGAAACAGGCTTTTCCCGGACTAGTGGACACCATTTCTGGACACATCGCGTTACATTCAGGTGTCCACAATTATCGGGCGAAAAGCCCGCCGTTACTGGCTTTCCGGCGTGCGGAGAGCCGAAATCGTGGGATGAATATGGAGAAGGACGGCGCGTGTTTTAGCTCCGCGGCCACACCGGCGGGCGCTTGGCGAGAAACGCCTCGACGCCTTCGGCAAAGTCCGCGGTATCGGCGAGCGCTGCCACGGTTTCGAGTTCGTAGGCCATGCCCTCCTCGAAGTTCCTGCCGCCGCCCAAGGTCACGGTGCGCCGGATGGCGGCCAGCGCCGCCGGCGATTTGGCCGCCAGCTCCTCGCCGTAGGCCTGTACGCGCGCGCGCAATTCCTCGGGCGCCACGAGTTCGTCGACCAGGCCCCAGGCGAGCGCCTCCTTGGCCGGGACCATGCGCCCTTCGTAGAGATAGCGCAGCGCGCGCGGCCGTCCGACCAGGCGGGCCAGAGCCTGGGTGGTGGCGATCGGCGGGATGAAGCCGATGCGGATCTCGGGCTGGCCGAGTTTCGCGTTCGCGGCGGCAAAGCGCAGATCGCAATGCAGCGTCATCTCCAGGCCGCCGCCGACCGCGGTGCCGTTGATGGCGGCGAGCAGGGGCTTTGGCGAGCCGCGCAGCAGCCGCACGATCTGGTGGCAACGCGTCGCCCAGGCGCGCATGCCGTCGGATTTTATGCCTTTGAAGACGTTGAGATCGGCGCCGGCGCTGAGATAGCCCGGGACCGCGCTTGCCAGCACCAGCACCCGCACCTCGGGGTCGGCGAGCGCCGCGGCGATGCCGTCATGGACTTCGTCGACCATCTCGCGGGTGAAGGCATTGACCGGCGGCCGGTTGTATTCGAGCCAGCCGACGTGGCGGAGGGTCGAGGGGCGGATGAAGGAAGGAGCGTGGGCCATGCCGTCATTCTCTACGGCAAGATCGCCCGACGTCCACCCGCTCGAAAGGGACATGACCAGCCCACTGCCGACCGGCCGCAGCCGTCGGAAGCGGATTCCGGGACCGCCAAGCGTTGACCCATATCAAAGTGAAGCCGCCATTTCCGGAAGCATAGTAATATTCGTTCGTGGCCAATTCCGTTCGGCCGTGTGGTCCATGATTTGCGCCTGGCGAAGCGGGTGGCCCTCCGAGGGCGTTCTGCAGCGTCGCGTCTCGCGCCGTTCGAGCGACGGCGGACGGGCAGACGGGTCGAGGAGACTGCGACATGAGCGGCGACCAGACCGACCTCTCAAAAGCGCCATTGCCGGATGTCTTTACGGCATTGGCCTCGGATCCCGGCAAGGGACTGTCGTCCGCCGAGGCCGAGGCGCGTCTGGCGAAGTACGGCGCAAATGCCCTCGATGAGAAGAAGACCAGTCAGCTCGTCGTCCTGCTCCGGTTCTTTTGGGGCCCCATCCCCTGGATGATCGAGGCGGCGGCACTGATGGCGGCCATCGTCGGCGACTGGGGCGATTTCACCATCATCATGGCGCTGCTGCTGTTCAACGCGGCTCTCGGCTTCTTCGAGGAGCACCAGGCGTCGAGCGCGCTTGCCGCGCTCAAGAATTCGCTGGCGCTCAAGGCCAAGGTGCTGCGCGGCGGCGGCTGGAGCGAAGTGGAAGCGCGCACGCTCGTGCCCGGCGACATCGTGCGGATCCGGCTGGGCGACGTGGTGCCGGCCGATGCGCGGCTGGTTTCCGGCGCCTTCCTCAGCGTCGACCAGGCCGCGCTCACCGGCGAGTCGCTGCCGGTCTCGAAGAAGGCCGGCGACATCGTCTTCAGCGGCTCGATCGCCAAGCAGGGGGAGATGGAAGCCGTGGTAACGGCGACCGGCGGCAAGACCTTCTTTGGCCGCACCGCCAGCCTGGTGCAGAGCGCCGGGGCGACGTCGCATTTCCAGGCGGCGGTCATGCGCATCGGCGACTTCCTGATCGCCATCGCCGCGGCACTGGCGGTGATCCTGGTCGCAGTCCAGCTCGCGCGCGAGGTCGACGTCCTGAGGCTCGCCGAATTCGTGCTGATCCTGCTGGTCGCCTCGGTGCCGGTGGCGATGCCGGCGGTGCTATCGATGACCATGGCGCTCGGTGCCAAGATGCTGGCGCGCGAGAAGGCGATCGTGTCGCGCCTCGAGGCGATCGAGGAGATGGCCGGGATGGAGGTGCTGTGCTCCGACAAGACCGGCACGCTCACCCAGAACAAGCAGACCATGGGCGAGATCGCCCCCTGGGGGCAGGCCGATCCCCAGGCCGTGCTGCTCGCCGCCTCGCTCGCGTCCAAGGCCGAGGACCAGGACCCGATCGACCTGGCCGTCCTTGCCCGACTCAAGGACTCCTCCGTCCTGGCGGCCTACAAGGCCACGGCGTTCACACCCTTCGACCCGGTCACCAAGCGGACGGAGGCGGTCGTGGCAGGTCCCGACGGCAAGACGATCCGCGTCGCCAAGGGCGCGCCCCAGGTCATCCTCGCTCTGGCCGGCATTGCCGGCGCCGATCTGGCAACGGCGAACGCGCAGGTCGATGGCTATGCCTCGAAGGGCTTCCGCGTGTTGGGCGTCGCCCAGGCCGAAGGGGAGGGCACTTGGGTCTTTCTCGGATTTCTCTCGCTCTCCGATCCGCCGCGCACCGATTCGGCCGATACCATCCGGCGGGCGGGCGAATACGGCGTCAGGGTCAAGATGGTGACCGGCGACGACGTGGCGATCGCCCGCCAGATCGCCGGCGAACTGGGTCTCGGCGCGAACATTCAGCCGGCGACAGACCTGTTCACCGGCGACGTGACCAAAGGCCAGATCCCGCTCGATGCCGCCGCCCGCATCGAGGCGGCGGACGGCTTCGCCCGGGTCTTTCCCGAGCACAAGTACGCCATCGTCAAGGCGCTGCAGGAACGCGGCCTCATTGTCGGTATGACCGGCGACGGCGTGAACGACGCGCCCGCGCTGAAGCAGGCCGACATCGGCGTCGCCGTCTCCGGCGCGACCGATGCCGCGCGCGCGGCCGCGGCGCTGATCCTGACCGCGCCGGGACTCTCCACCATCATCCGGGGCATCGAGGAGGCGCGCCGCATCTTCGAGCGGATGATGAGCTACACGCTCTATCGCATCGCCATGACGCTCGACATCATGGTGTTCATCGTTCTGGCCACCATCGCCTACGGATTCTTCCCGCTGACGCCGGTGATGATCATCATGCTGGCGCTGCTCGACGACATTCCGATCATGACCATCGCCTTCGACCGGGCAGAGGTGCCGCAGCGGCCGGTCCGCTGGGACATGGCACGGGTGCTGGTGGTCTCCTCGGTTCTGGGCGCGCTGGCGGTGGTCCAGAGCTTCGGCCTGCTCTACATCGGCCATACCATCCTTCATCTCGACGCCGGCCGCCTGCAGACGATGCTGTTCCTTCAGCTCGTCGTCGGCGGCCATCTGATGCTGTTCGTCACCCGCACCAAGGGGCCGCTGTGGCGGCCGCCGCTGCCGGCGCCGGCCCTGTTCCTGGCCATCGTGGCGACGCAGGTCCTGGCGGCCCTGCTGTGCGGGTTCGGCGTCCTGGTGCCGGCCTTGCCATGGCCGCTGGTCGGCCTGGTCTGGGGGTACAATCTCGTCTGGATGGTCGTGCAGGACGGCGTCAAGCTGATGGTCTACCGTGAGCTGGCCCGCCGTGCCGGACGCACCACCGCCTTTCTCGCCCGACTGAAGACGCCGTTGCACGGCATCTACGAGCTGACGCACCGGCGATGATCAGCGCGAGCCCTCGGAGATGAGCATGGATTACCGCGAGCAGTTTGCCGTCAAGCCGGGAGACAAGGTCCGGCTCGGCCACGTCGACCCCGGCTACAAGGGCGGTCACGAGAACGCCGAGAAGGCCGCCGACGCCATCGCGCATTTCAAGCAGAAGCTCGGCGAGCATCAGTCGGTGCTCTACGCGGAAAAGCGCCATTCCGTGCTGATCGTCCTGCAGGCCCTCGACGCCGCCGGCAAGGACGGCACCGTCAACCATGTCTTCTCCGCCTTCAACGCCCAGGGCGCGCGCGTCACTGGATTCAAGCAGCCGACGCCGGAGGAGCGGGCCCACGATTTCCTGTGGCGCGTCCATCCCCACGCCCCGGGACGCGGCGAGATCGCCATCTTCAACCGTTCGCACTACGAAGACGTGCTCGTCACCCGCGTCCACAAGCTGGTCGACAAGGATACATGGACGACGCGCTATCGCCGGATCAACGAGTTCGAGGCGCTGCTGGCGGAGAACGACACCGCGATCCTGAAGTTCTTCCTGCACATCGACCGCGACCAGCAGCTCGCCCGCTTCGCCGAGCGGCTCGAGGATCCGGGGCGCAACTGGAAGATCAGCGAGTCGGACTATTCCGAGCGTGCGCTGTGGGACGACTACATCGCGGCATTCGAGGACGCCATGGCGGCAACCAGCACCGGGCACGCGCCGTGGTACGTCATCCCGGCGAACCACAAATGGTTTCGCAATCTGGCGGTATCGCAGATCGTGGCCGACACGATGCACGACCTGGGCATGAGCTATCCCGAGCCGACGGTCGATCTTGCCGAAATCCGGCGCAAGTACCACGCCGAGGTGCTTCGCGAGAAAAAGCACGACGCCTCGTAGGCCACGCGTGAACGAGCAGGACCGCGCGTCGATGGTCGGGCCGCCGCACAGGCTCGGTTGGCTGTTCGCGTCGCTGCGCGGCTACCAGTTGTCGTGGCTGACGCGCGACGCCATGGCGGGGCTGATGCTGGTGGCGATCGCCTTGCCCGGTCAGCTGGCGACGGCCCGCCTTGCCGGCATGCCGGCCGAAACCGGCCTGATCGCCTTTGCCGTGGGCGCGATCGCCTTTGCCGCCGTCGGCGGCAACCGCTTCATTTCCGTCGGCGCCGATTCGACCATCGCGCCGATCTTCGCCGGCCTGATCGCGACGATGGCCGTGGGCGATCCGTCGCGTTACCTCGAACTCGCCGCGACGCTGGCCCTGATGGTGGGCGCGATGCTGGTCGTGGCCGGCCTGCTCAAGGCCGGCTGGCTGGCCGACCTGCTGTCGGTCCCGGTCACCACCGGCTTCCTGGCCGGCATCGCCATTCACATCATCGTCGGGCAGCTGCCGGCGGTTCTGGGTGTCGCGCCGTCGGAAGGACACCTGCTGCTGCGGCTCTTCGATGTGTTGCGGCGTCTCCCGGAGGCGAACCCCTATGCGATCGTGATCGCGACAGCGGTCCTGGCCGCGACGGTCGGCGCCTACTGGCTGGGACCCAGGGTCCCCGGCGCCCTGGTCGGGTTGGCGGCGGCGGCGCTGGCGACGTGGTGGTTCGGACTGGCCGGGCGCGGCGTGGACACCCTGGGCGCGCTGCCCGCGGTCCTGCCGTCGCTCTCCCTGCCGCCGCTCGAACTCGAGGACCTGGCCGACCTGCTGCCGCTGGCGGCGACCGTAGCCCTGGTCTGCATGATGCAGACGGCGGCGGTCGCGCGGTCCTTTCCGTCGGCGCCCGGTGCGTCCGAGGACGTCAGCCGGGATTTCGTCGGCGTCGGCGCCGGCAGTCTGATCGCGGGCGTGACCGGCGCCTTTGCGGTCGATGCCAGCCCGCCCAGCACCGCTGTCGTGGTCGAGGCGGGCGGCCGTTCCCAGATGGCGCAGCTCCTGGCGGTGGCGGTCATCGTCCTGCTGGCCGCGTTCGCCGGCGCCGCCGCGGCCTACGTGCCGCGCGCCGCCCTCGACGCCGTGCTGATCTACATTGCGCTCCGCATCTTCCGTGTCGGCGAGATGGTCAGGATCGCCCGCCGGAGTTCCGGCGAGATCCTGCTGGTCGTCGCCGCGATCGCCCTGGTCGTTCTGTTGCCGATCGAAAGCGGTGTCGGCCTCGCGATCGTGCTGTCCCTGGTGCACAGCATCTACCTTCTGGCCCGTCCACTTTGCGCCCGGCTTGAGCGCTTGCCCGGCACGACCGTCTGGTGGCCGCCCAACCGCCGCGTCGCCGGCGAAACCGTGCC
>JAUXST010000720.1 GCA_030679805.1 Reyranella sp.
CTCATGCCCTTCGATGGATATGACGGTGAACCCGCGCATCAGCCGGATGACCACGCCCTTCACTCCGCCGTCGCGCACCAGCAGATTCGAGCCGACACCCAACACGGTGACCGCGACGTCAGTGGGCAATGACGCCAGGAACCACGACAGATCCTCGACGTCGGCCGGCCGGAATAGCACCTCCGCCGGCCCGCCAGTGCGGAACCAGGTCTGCGGACCGAGCGGCGCATCGGCCGCGAGACGGCCCCGCGGCTTGGACAGCCGGTCGATCAGGTGGGGGCGAGTGGTCGCGAGCGCCATCATGCCGCCGATCCAGGGTCGTTGGCGTTGGCGATCGGCCGCGGGCCGGCCTGCTCGGCGGCGAGCTGCTGGATCTGCCCGGGCAAGGCGTGCGCCCAGGCCGTGATGTTGCCGGCACCAAGACAGACCACGACGTCGCCCGGCCGCGCGACCTGCCAGATCAGCCCGGGCAGGTCGCCCGGCGCACCGAGCGGAGTCACGTCGCGATGTCCGGCGCGATGCACCAGGTTAACCAGCATGTCGCGGTTCACGCCCTCGATCGGCGCCTCGCCCGCCGCATAGACGTCGGCAATGATCACCGCGTCGGCATCCGAGAAGCAGGTGGCGAACTCGTTCTTGAGCGAGGCCAGCCGCGAATAGCGGTGCGGTTGCATGATCGCAATGACCCGGCCCGACCCGCCATAGGCCTGACGTGCCGCGCGCAGGACGGCGGCGATCTCGACGGGGTGATGACCGTAGTCGTCGATGACCGTAATGCCGTGCGCCTCCCCGGTCTTGGTGAAGCGCCGCTTGACGCCTGCAAACGAGCCCAGCGCGCGGCGGATGATGTCGTCGGACAACCCCATCTCCTGCGCCACGGCGATGGCTGCAAGCGCGTTCTGCACATTGTGCTGGCCGAACATCGGCAGGCGCAGGCCGCTGATGATGCGCGACTCGTTGGTGGTCCGGTGCTCGACCATGACGTCGAAATCAGCACCGCTGCGATCGAGCCGCAGATTGATTGCCCGGACGTCGGCATTGGCGCCGATGCCGTAGGTGATGATGCGCCGGTCGGCGACACGCGGGATCAGTGCCTGGACCTCGGGATGGTCGGAGCACAGGACCGCGAAGCCGTAGAACGGGATGTTCTCGACGAAACGCACGAACGCTTCGCGCAGCGCATCGAAGGTACCGTAGTGATCGAGATGCTCGGGATCGACGTTGGTGACGACCGCTATGGTGGCAGGCAAGCGCAGGAACGAGCCGTCGGATTCGTCGGACTCGACAACCATCCAGTCGCCCGCACCCAGCCGCGCATTGGTGCCGTAGGCGTTGATGATGCCGCCGTTGATCACCGTCGGATCGAGCCCGCCGGTGTCGAGCATCGCGGCGACCAGCGATGTCGTCGTGGTCTTGCCGTGCGTGCCGCCGACGGCGATCGACCATTTCAGGCGCATCAGCTCGCCCAGCATCTCGGCGCGGCGCACGACCGGCAGCAGGCGCGCACGCGCCGCCATGACTTCGGGATTGTCCTTCTTCACCGCGCTCGAGACGACCACAACCTGGGCGTTCGAGATGTTGTCGGCACGATGGCCGATCGCCACCTTGATGCCTAGGTCGTTCATCCGGCGCGTGTTCGCGCCCTCGGCAATGTCGCTGCCCTGCACCCTGTAGCCGAGATTGTGCAGCACCTCGGCAATGCCCGACATGCCGATGCCGCCAATGCCGACAAAGTGGATGAGACCGATGTCCAGTGGCAGCGCCCTCATGCAGCGACTCCTGTCGGGGTAAGGGAGAAGCCGGTCACCTCGACCACCAGGTCGGCAAGGCGTGCCGCGGCGTCGGGTCGGCCTGCGGCATGGGCGGCAGCGGCCATCGCCGCAAGACGCTGCGGCTGCTCAAACAATGAGGCCAAGTGGGCGCCCAGGACCGCCGCCGTGAACGAAGCGTGCGGAAGGACGACGCAGGCGCCGGTCGCCTCGAACGCACGCGCATTGGCGCTTTGATGATCGTCGGCGGCATAGGGATAGGGAACCAGGATGGACGGCCGGCCGATGGCCGCGAGTTCGGCCACGGTCGACGCGCCGGAGCGGCCGATCACCAGATGTGCCGCCGCGAGCCTCGCCGGCAGGTCGGCGAAGAACGGGGCCAACTCGGCCACGATACCGGCCGCGGCATAGCGACCGCGCACGCGCTCGAGATCCTCGGGCCGACATTGCTGGACCAAGCGGACGCGCGCGCGCAGCGCTGCCGGCAGCGAAAGAATCGCATCGGGAACGACCTGGCTGAACGACCCGGCGCCCTGGCTGCCGCCGAACACCAGCAGGTCGATGATGCGTCCCTCCGCCGGCGCGCGGTAGGGCGAACCGCGTAGCGCGCGCACCGGCTCGCGCACCGGATTGCCGACCAGGCAGGCGCGCCGATCGTTGTCCGCCAGGTATTGCGTCCGCACGAACGATGTCGCCACCCGCGCAGCGCCGCCCAGGACGAGGCGGTTCGCCTTGCCGAGGACGGCGTTCTGTTCGTGCAGCATCGCCGGCAAGCGGCGCAGACGGGCGGCAATCAAGGTCGGCACCGAGGCATAGCCGCCGAACCCGACGACGGCGGACGGGCCGATGCGCCCCAGCGCGCGCCAAGCGTCGAACAGGCCGAGGCCGAGCGAGAAGACCGCCGCCAGTCGCCGACCCAACGAGCCGGTCGGGCTGGCGGAATGGATGTAGTGAATCGGGCGGCGCGACAGCGCACCCTGCCACTGCCGGCCGCGCTGGTCGGTGACCAGCGTGAACGGCATGCCGCGCGCCTCGAGTTCGCCGGCCAGCGCCTCGGCCGGGAACACGTGCCCGCCGGTGCCGCCGGTCGCCAGGACCACGGGACCGACCACGGAGGATGAGGGAGCTTGGCCCTCGGCCATCACACCGCCTCCCGGAGGCCGGCATGCTCGCGCGTCAGCGACAGCATCATCCCGACACAGATCGCCATGGCCAGCGCCGAGGAACCGCCATAGGAGATAAACGGCAGCGTCATGCCCTTGGCCGGGATGAGCTGGATGGTCGACGCCATGTTGATGGCGGCTTGCAGGCCGAACTGCACGGCAAGCCCGGTGGCCGCCAGGGTGATGAAGAGGCTGGTCTCCTTCGAGGCCCGCGACATCGAGCGCAGCGTCACGAAGGCGAACAGGCCCAGGATCAGCAGGCAGACGACGAGGCCGAATTCCTCGCCGGCGACGGCCATGACGAAATCGGTGTGGGCGTCCGGAAGCTGCGCCTTCACCGTGCCCTCACCCGGACCGCGCCCGAACAGGGAGCCGTTCATGAACGCCTCGAGCGACGTGTTGACCTGATAGTTGTCGCCCGACGAAGGATCGAGAAAGCGGTCGAAGCGACTGCGTACGTGGCTAAACATGAAGTAGGCGCCGACCAGCGCTCCGCCAGCGGCGATCGCACCGAAGCCCGCGATCCACATCGGCAGGCCGACGACGAAGAGCTGGACGCCCCATACCGCCACCACGACGATGCTCATGCCGAGGTCGGGCTGCATGATGAGCAGCGCCAGCACCCCTCCCACCAGCAGGGTCGAGAGAAAGTAGCCTGGCGCGCGGCGCTCGGTGCGGCTCTGCGCTAGCAGCCAGGCCGAGATCACGGCCAGGCTGGGCTTGGCGAATTCCGAGGGCTGCAGACCGGAGAGGCCAGGCACCGCGATCCAGCGGCGCGCGCCCTTGATTTCGACACCGATGACGAAGGTCGCGGCCAGCAACACGACGCTGCCGCAGAATACCAGCAGGGCGAGTCGCCGGACGTGACGCGGCGAGGCCAGCGAAATGGCCAGCATCACCATCAGCGCCATCGGCAGGAAGATGAACTGGCGCTTGGCGAACATGAAAGAGTCGGCGCCGATCCGCTCGGCTGCCGGCGGCGACGCCGCCAGCGTCAGCATTACGCCGAAGGCCATGATCGCCAGGATCGCCCCCAGCGACCAGCGATCGACGGTCCACCACCATTGGCCAATGACGCTGCGGTCGTCGCGTGGAACCTGGATCATGCCGCTTTCCCCAAACGCTGAGCCCCCGGCAGTGCCCGCGCCATGGCGCGGAAGGCATCGCCACGATGCTCGTAACTCTTCCATTGATCCCACGACGCGCAGGCCGGCGAGAGCAGAACCACCGACGGTCCCCCACTTGGTCCGGCAGCTTCGCGCTGCGCGCGCGCATGCGCCGCCTCGAGCGCCGACTGGAGATCGCCACAACGGCTGTAGGGCAGCTTGCCTTCGAGCTGCCCGGCAAACAGGTCGCTCGCCTCGCCGATCAGGAAGGCATGGCGGATCCGGTCGAAGTAGGCCGCGAGCGGCGCCACGCCGCCCTCCTTCGCTTGACCACCGAGGATCCAGTAGATGCCACGATAGCTCGACAGTGCGCGGGCGGTGGCATCGGCGTTGGTCGCCTTGCTGTCGTTGACATAGACGACGTTGCCGACCGACGCCACGCGCTCCTGGCGGTGCGGCAGGCCGGGATAGCTGCGCAGCCCCGCGACGATCCTCTCGCGCGGGACGTCGAGCCAGCGGCACGCCGCCCAGGCACTGGCCGCGTTCTGGGCATTGTGGTCGCCCGGCAGTGTCGGCACGTCGGAAAAGTCGACGGTGTAGCCATCGGCATCGATCAGCATGCCGGCACGGTACGAGATGCCCCCGGCCACGGGCCTGTCGAGCGCCAAGGGCACGCAGGTGATTCCGGGCCGCCCGGTGATCTCGCGCTCGACCGCGCGGGAGGGTTCGTCGTCCGTCCCGATCACTGCGCAGTCGCCTGATTGTTGGCAGGCAAAGATATTCTTCTTGGCCGCGACGTAGCCCGCCATGTCGCCATGACGGTCGATATGGTCGGGCGTGATGTTGAGCCAGATGGCGATGTTGGCGCGAAACGTCGCGAGCAACTCGAGCTGATAGGAGGAGAGTTCCAGGACATAGACGCCGCCCGTCCCGAGGGGTGCCAGATCGAGCGCTCCGCGGCCGATGTTGCCGCCGACCTCAGAGCGCATCCCCGCCTCCTTGAGGATGTGGCCGATCAGCGCCGTCGTCGTCGATTTGCCGTTGGTCCCGGTGATGGCGACGAACCGCGCCTTGGGCTCGGCACGCGCAAGCAGCTCGACATCGCAGAGGATCGGCCTGCCCGCAGCGCGTGCGGCCACGGCGGCCGGATGCGGCGTGGGCAGGCGGCTCGGGATGCCCGGGCTGATGATCAACGCGCTGACGCGGGACCAGTCGATGGCAGACGGTTCGACCAGCGTCGCGCCCATGCCCGCGGCCTGCTCGCGCGACGGCGCATTGTCGTCCCAGGCCATGCACTCGATTCCCGCCGCGGCGAGGGCGCGCACGGTCGCCAGGCCGGAGCGCGCGAGCCCCAGCACAACGAACGACGAACCCTTGAGGACAGCGAGATCGATCATTCGCTCATCTCAACTTCAGCGTGGCGAGGCCGGCCATCGCCAGGATGGCGGCGATGATCCAGAACCGGAAGACGATCGTGGGTTCCGCCCAGCCCTTCTGCTCGAAATGGTGATGCAGCGGCGCCATGCGGAAGACCCGGCGGCCGGTCCATTTGTAGGACAGGACCTGGACGATCACCGAAACGGTCTCGAGCACGAACAGTCCGCCCACAATGGCGAGCACGATCTCGTGCTTGGTGACCACGGCCACCGCGCCCAGTGCGCCGCCGATGGCGAGCGAGCCCGTGTCGCCCATAAAGACCATGGCGGGCGGCGCATTGAACCAAAGGAATCCCAGGCCGGCGCCGACGAGGGCCGAGAGCAGAACCGCGAGTTCACCGGAGCGCGGGATATGATGGAGAAAGAGGTAGTTCGTCAGGATGATGTTACCGACCACATAGGCGATCAGGCCGAACACCGCCGACGCCATGATCACGGGGCCGATCGCCAGCCCATCGAGGCCATCCGTCAGATTGACGGCGTTGGACGCCCCCACCATCACCAGGCCACCGAACGCCACGAACCCCACGACGCCGAGAGGTAGCAGCACGTCCTTCAAGAACGGGAATGCCAACATATAGCGCAACGGGGTGGGCGAGACCTGCGCGATCAGGTAGGCCGCGATGGCGGCCACCGCGATCGACAGGGCGAGCTTCACCTTGCCCGGGACGCCCTTGGAATTGCGCTTGGTGACCTTGAGGAAATCGTCCCACAAGCCGATCGCACCGAACGCCAGCGTGACACCGAGCACAATCCAGACATATCGGTTGCCGAGATCGGCCCACAGCAGCGTGGCGATGGTGAGCGTGATCAGGATCAGCAGGCCGCCCATGGTGGGCGTGCCCTTCTTGGTCATGAGGTGGCTGGCGGGGCCGTCGTCCCGGATCGGCTGACCCTGGCGCTGCTTGCTGCGCAACCAGCGGATCAAGGCGCCGCCGATCAGGAAGCTCAACACCAGCGCCGTCAGGAACGCGCCGATCGAGCGGAAGGTCAGATAGCGGAAGAGGTTGAACGGCCCGAATACGTCCGCCAACGGATAAAATAGATTGTAGAACATTCCCTAGTGTCCCGCCTCGCCGCCGCTTGCCGCCACAATGGCGTCTACGACGATCTTCATTTTCGATCCCAGAGAACCCTTGACCGCGATCACGTCGCCGGCACGAAGTGCCGTGGCAACATCGCCCGCGAGCGAGGCCGAATCAGGCCGATGCACGCCGCGCTGTGCCGGCGTAAGGCGCTGCCACAGCGCCTGCATGTGCGGACCGCACAGAAAGATCTGGGTCGCTCCGCTCGCCGCCACCGCTTCCGCCAGTCCCGCATGAAAGGCGTCAGCACCCTCGCCAAGTTCACGCATGTCACCCAGAGCCAGCAGCCGCCGCCCGCCGGCCTTGGGCTCGGTGCGCGCCAGCACGGCCAGCATGGCCGGGACCGACGCCGGGTTGGCATTGTAGCTCTCGTCAAGCAGCTCGATCGTACCGGCCCCGAACTTCAGCATCCGGCGCGCCCCACGACCGGGCGACGCCTTGATGTTAGCCAACGCCGCTGCAGCCTCGACCACATCGGCGTTGAGCGCCTCGACCACAGCCAACGCCGCAACACTGTTCAACACCCAATGCTCGCCTGCAGCACCAAGCCGATACTCGATTCGGCGACCATGGATCAAGGCCACAACATCGCTGCCCGAATCCTGCAGCTTGCAGGAAAGAATTCGTGCCTCGGCGGCCTCACTGCGGCCGAAACCGACGATGCGCGAAGCGCCGAAGCGGCGGGCATGATCAGCAAGGCGCCCGTAGTGGCGATTGTCACGATTGAGCACGGCCACTGCACCTTCGGCCATGCCAGCGAACAGGCAGGCTTTCTCATCGGCGATGGCTTCTTCCGATCCCATGTAGCCGATATGTGCGGGCTCGACATTGGTGATCACGCCGACATGCGCCTCGACCTGGCGGGCCAGCGGCTCGATCTCGCCGGGATGGTTCATACCGATCTCGAAGATGCCGTAACGCGCCTCGCGCGGCAGCCGTGCCAGGCTGATCGGAACCCCGACATGGTTGTTGTAGCTCGCTACGCTGGCCGAGGTCGGTGCCTGAGCCGACAGCACGGCGCGCAGCGCGTCCTTGGTGCTGGTCTTGCCGACCGAGCCCGTGACGCTGGCGATGCGCGCCTTGCTGCGGCGCCGACCAGCACGACCGAGGTCGACCAGCGCCTTCATCGTATCGGGAACGCGGATCAGCGTGCCGCGCGCGCCCTCGACATCGCGCGAGACGACGGCCGCGGCGGCGCCGCGCGTCAGGGCGTCGGCCACAAAGCCGTGCCCGTCGCTGGTCTCTCCCGCGAGCGCAAAGAAGATGTCCCCCTTGCCTACGGCCCGGCTGTCGAACGTCACACCCTGCGCCTCGAAGGGCGTAACAGTCGCGACCGGCGACAGTGCCGCCGCGACTTCATCGGAGGTCCAGAGGGTGCTCATGTCGGCGCCTGACCAGGCGCGGAAAGCCCCGCAAGCTCGCGCGCGACTTCGGCGTCGTCGAAATGGTGCGTGACGCCCTTGATGGTCTGGCCGGTCTCGTGGCCCTTGCCGGCGATCAGCAGCAGGTCGTCGGCGCTGCCAAGGGCTGCCACGCCTGTTTCGATGGCGACGTGCCGACCATCGGCGATCTCGGTCCAGTTCTTCCGCTCGGCCGCAATGCCGCGCAGGATCTCCGCCCGGATCGCGTCGGGTTCCTCGCTGCGCGGGTTGTCGTCGGTGACGATGGCAAGATCGGCAAGCCGGGTGGCGATCTCGCCCATGACCGGCCGCTTGCCGCGGTCACGATCGCCGCCACAACCGAACACCACGACGAGCTTGCCGCGCGCGAAGGGACGGAGCGTACGCAGCACGGTCTCCAGCGCCTCCGGCTTGTGGGCATAGTCGACATAGACGGGCGCACCCGACCGATGACGGGCCACGAGCTGCAGTCGGCCTGGAGCGCCGGCCAGACTGCCCAGCCCCGCCACGGCCCGCGCCGGATCGCCGCCCGTCGCCACCACGAGGCCGAGAGCCGCGAGGGCATTGGACGCCTGGAAGCCGCCGACCAGCGGGAGGTCGACCTCATGGCGTGTGCCCAGGACTTCCAGCGTCAGATGCTGGCCGGTCGACGTCGGATCGTCGGCCAGCAGACGGATGTCACGGCCCTTCGTGCCATAGGTCCAGAACCGGATGCCGCGACGCGCGCAGATTGCGGCGAGTGCCTCGGCGCGATCGCTGTCGGCATTCGCGATCGCCGTGCCTTCGGACGGCAGCAGGCTGTCGAACAGCCTCGCCTTGGCCTCGAAGTAGGCATCCATCGACGCATGATAGTCGAGGTGTTCGTGCGTGAGGTTGGTGAAGGCCGCCGCCGAGAGCCTGACGCCATCGAGGCGATGCTGGTCGAGACCATGGCTCGATGCTTCGATCGCGAGATGGCCGATGCCCTCGCGCGCAAGCGTGGCCAGATCCTCGTGGAGCTGGACGGGATCGGGGGTCGTGAGGCCGGCTTCGCGCGTCAATCCCGGCGAGACGATGCCAAGCGTGCCCACACTTGCCGCCTTGAGACCGAGCGACGTCCAAAGCTGGCGCACGAAGTGAACGGTCGAGGACTTGCCATTGGTGCCGGTGACCGCCCCAATGGTCTTGGGCTGCAGACCGGCGAACGCCGCCGCCATCAACGCCACGCGACGGCGCGGGTTGGCGTCGCGCAACACGGCAATACCGGGATCGAGCGCCGGCAGCGGAGCGTCGGATGCGGCGAGAATCGCCACGGCGCCGCGACCCACCGCATCGGCGACGAACGCCGCGCCATCGTGGCGCGCTCCCGGCAGTGCCGCGAACAGGTAACCGGGCCGGACCTTGCGCGAATCGAGGGTCAGGCCAGCGAGAACAGGATCGCGCAGCGGCGCGGGAAGGGTCGCGGGTTCATATGCGCTCCGGCGCATGAGCTCACTCAGCCGCAACGCGACGCACTCCCGCTGGGGGGGCGGACGCTGTCTGCGCTGGGCCAGGCCGCGCGGGCAGAGCCTTGCGCTGCTCAGAGGCGCGATGGCGCGCGTTTGCCGGCACGAACTGCGGTGGCACCACCGGTGCGGGGACCGGAGTCGAGGCGATCTCCAGCGGCGGCAGCCCCTCCTTGAGGTCGCCCGGCAGGATGCCGTACAGCGACACGATGCCTTCGATGATGTTCTTGACCGACGGCGCAGCCACCCAGCCGGCCGTGGCATAGCCGCCGGTTTCGGGAAGGCCCTTGGGTTCGTCGAGCGAGGCGAGAATGACGAATTTCGGATCGTTCATGGGAAACATGCCAACGAACGAGCTGATTAGGGCTTTTTGGCGGTAGCCGCCGCGCGACGGCTTTTCCGCGGTACCGGTCTTGCCGCCGACCTCGTAACCCGGGACGTTGGAATTCCTGCCGGTACCCTCGACCACGTTCAGCCGCAGCAGCTGGCGCAGGTTCAGCGACGTCTTGGTCTGGATCACGCGCCGGCCCGGATCGCTGGCGGCAGTCCGCTTCACCAGGCTGGGCTGAAAGAGAATGCCACCATTGATCACCGCCGCCGACCCCGTCACGAGGTGCAGCGGTGTCACCGAAATGCCATGCCCGAAGGCGATAGTCATGGTGTTGATCTTCATCCAGTGGCGCGGGTAGAGCGGCGCCGCCAACTCGGGGATCTGGGTCGTCAGCGACTTGAGAAAGCCGATCCTGTCGAAGAAGGCGCGCTGGGTCTCGGGGCCCATCTCCACCGCCATCTTCGCCGAGGCGATGTTGGACGAGTACTTGAAGATCTCCGGCACCGACAGCGGACGGCGCTGGGCATGGTCGTCGTTGATCGTGAAACGGTCGATCTTGATGGGCGAGGTCGCATCGAAGACGCTGGTCATCGTCACTCGGCCGGTATCGAGCGCCATCGCCGTGTTGAAGATCTTGAAAGTCGAGCCCTGTTCGTAGGCGCCGAGCGTGGCGCGGTTGAACAGCGCCTCGTTGGTCAGGGTCTTGGTACTGTTGGGATCGAACGTCGGCAACGATGCCATGGCGAGGATCTCGCCGTTGGTCGCGTCCATGACGATGGCCGTGGCGCCGATCGCCGAGAATTTCTGGGCGGCGCGCGCGATCTCGCGCTCGACCATGCGCTGCAGCCTGAGGTCGATCGAAAGCTGTACCGTTTCGCCGCTTTGAAGCTGCGGATCGAAGTAGCGCTCGATGCCGGCCAAGCCCGCATTGTCGACACTGGCGTAGCCAAGGATGTGTGCAGCAGCCGACCCCTGCGGGTAGATGCGCCGCTCCTCGGCCTGAAATTCGAGGCCGGGAATGCCGAGACGATTGACGAGATTGTGCTCGCGCGGGCTGAGGCCACGCTTGATCCAGACGAAGGTCTTGTCGCTCTCGAGCTTTTCCCTGACGTCGTCGTACTTCAGATCCGGCAAGGCGGTGACGATCTTCCGAGCGGCGTCCTGGGGATCGAGCAACAGGCGCGGATTGACGAAGGCCGACATCACCGGCACCGACGTCGCGAGCACCGCACCGTTCCGGTCGACGATGTCGGCGCGCTCCGACTGGATCGAACCGCCGCGCGCCGCCACGCGCTGGGTCGGTTCGGCCCCGTCGCGCAGCAGCGAGACGTAGCCCATGCGCAAGCCGACCGCGACGAACGCCATCGCGAATATCGCCGAAGCGACGACGAGCCTCTGCCGGGCCGTTTCCTGCGCATCGCCTTTGAGGCGATCCTGCAGCGACCCGTAACGCGCGCCGGCCGCCGCGTTTACCGCGGCGGCCGGGTCGGGCGAGCCAGACTTGCGCCACAGCTTCACCGACGTCCTCCATCATTTCGCGAGAGGATTTCATCGATCGAAGCCGCGACGCTCTGGTTGTCGCCTACCGGACCCGATGTTGCCGGCTCTTTGATCGTGGCCGGTCGAGGGGGCGTCGTGGGTCCGGTGGAACGCCCTGGAGGGGGTGCGGAGGCCGGCGAGGGGCTGCCGGCCTCCGCTGCGACGCGACCACCACCGGGCAAAGTCGACGAGGGGACGTCGTTGCCCGTACGTGGGGGGGAAGGGAGTGGTGGATCGCGCCGCGGGGGGACAGATTCGGATTTGAGAAAGTCGAGCCGGATGACCTGTTTGATCGAGGCCGGTTCGAGCTTGAGATGTTTCAGGGCGAGCTTTTCGATGCGCTCGGCCTCGTTGAGGTGAGCCCATTCGACCCGCAGGATGTGCGTGGCCTGCTGGCTCTCGACGATCTTGTAGTTGGTGCGGTCGATCCGCTCCTCGAGGTCCTGCACCTTGTACTTGACGGTGAACAGGCCCACCGCCGTGGCGACGGCGGCAATCGACCAGAAGACGAGCCCGCGATGGATCATGCGCGGCCTCCGGCAACGCCGAGCTTCTCGGCGACACGCAGCCGGGCCGAACGGGCACGCGGATTGGCGGCCACTTCGGACTCCGTCGGCAGCACCGGCTTGCGCGTAAGGTCGCGCAGCGTGGCCTCGCGTTCGTGCGCACGCGGCGGCGCATGGCGCGACGGGCTTGGCGTGCGGCCGGCACGCGTCCGTACGAATTCCTTGACCGCGCGGTCTTCCAGAGAATGGAACGACACCACGGCTAGGCGGCCACCCGGTGCCAGGACAGACTCGGCCGCAGCGAGGCCGCGTTCCAGTTCGCCCAATTCGTCGTTCACGGCAATGCGCAGGGCCTGGAAGGCCCGCGTCGCGGGATCGCTTTCGTCCTTCGCCGAGGGGCCCACGGCGCGGCGCACGATCTCGGCCAGTTCGCCGGTCGTCTCGATTCGCTTGACCTTGCGGGCCTCGACGATGGCGCGCGCAACGCGGCGGCTGCGGCGTTCCTCGCCGTAGCGCCAGAAGATGTCGGCGAGTTCCGCCTCGTCTGCCTCGTTCACCAGATCCGCTGCAGACGGTCCGCGCTTTTCCATGCGCATGTCGAGCGGGCCGTTGCCGCGGAAGGAGAAGCCGCGTTCGGCGCGATCGAACTGCATCGACGAGACACCGAGGTCGAGCGTCACGCCGTCGACATCCTCGACGCCTTCGGCAGACAACAGTTCGGCCATGTCGCCGAAGCGACCCTCGATCATCTGCAGCCGCGGCGCGCAGCGCGCGGCCAGCGCCTGGCCGGCGGCAATCGCGTCGGGATCGCGATCGATGGCGATCACCCGGCAGTCGGCGCGATCCAGCATCGCGGTGGTGTAGCCGCCGCCGCCGAAGGTGCCGTCGACATAGCGGCCGCCGTCACGCGGCTGGAGCGCATCGATCACTTCACGCGCGAGCACGGGAACATGTCCGCTCATGCGTCGTTCCCGCCGAGGCTGCGCACGAACGCCGCCATCTTGTCGCGGTCGCCATCGCGGCGGGCCTGCCAGCGATTGGGATTCCACATCTGGAACTTGTCGCCCTTGCCGACCAGCATGACGCCCGCGTCGGCTTCCAGCGCCTGCGAGAATTCCGCCGGCATGGAAAAGCGGCCGTCCGGCTCCATGGCGATGGTGCGGGCGCTGGCCGAGAGATAACCGGCAGGGTCGAAGGCCTCGTCGTCGAGCGCCACCTTGAGCGACCCCTTGGGGCCGAGCGCCTCGGCACGCAGCCGCTCCAGCATGGCGTCGAAGCCCGTGCGCGAGTTTCCGTTCACGACGCCCGGTACGTTGGGTGAGTGGTAGAGGACGAAGGCACCGCGGTCGTCGGCCGGCAGCTCATCGCGGAAGGCTGCGGGCAACAACACCCGGCCTTTTTTGTCGAGCTTGATCAGGATTTCGGACCGAAAGGCCACGACCCCTGTCCCCCTAAATCCACGGCAGGTGCCCCACGCCCCTGCGTTTCCCCGCTTACGGGATGATATGGGATATCATGGGATATTCAGGGAGGCAATGTTGAAAAGCAGGATTCGGTGAGGAATCTGAAAGCGTTAGCCACAATATGTATTGTGCATCATCGGTTGAAAACCACAATAGGTTGAGAATTTGCCTGTTTCGAGCAACATTCGAGCAACAAAAGTGAGTCAGACGACCTGTAAGCCGGGTTCTGTCCCCGTCCCCGGCAAGCCGGGGACGATGGATGGCCATTCCTCTGGGACGTCCGTTACCGAACGCCTCGCGCGACCGACCCGGACGACGACGCGGAAACACCGCTGCCGGTTGCCCGGCGTGTCGCCCCTATTTGGTCTTGCTCCCGGTGGGGTTTGCCGTGCCGCTTCCGTTGCCGGTCGCGCGGTGGGCTCTTACCCCACCGTTTCACCCTTGCCTGGCTGGTTTATCGCTCGAAAGCGGGCCAACCCGGCGGTCTGTTTTCTGTGGCACTTTCCCTGGGGTCGCCCCCGCCGGACGTTATCCGGCACCGTGTCTCCGTGGAGCCCGGACTTTCCTCACCGTCTCGGTTGCCCGCGACAGCGCAGCCATCCAGCCGTCTGACCCACGGCCCTAGCTAGGCGGCTCCCCCGACCTGGTCAAGCAGGTCCGCTAGGCGCGTTCGCGTCTCAGGGTCGGCCATGCCATCGACTTGGGTCGGCCGGAAATGCCGCTGGAAGGCTTTCACGATGTCTTTGGGCGGCACCGCGATCGGCGGCGCATAACCAAAACGCTGGAGGGCCTTATAGAAATCGCCGTCGAGAGGTCGCCCGCCGACTTTCGACCAGAGTCCGACGCCGGCTGCAGCCAGGCTCGCCCACGGAAAGCGAAGGCCGGGATCGATCTTCCGTTTGGGCGCGATGTCGGAATGGCCCACAACATTGCGCGGTTCGATCGCCGGATGGCGCGCCAGGATCCCCTTGCAGAGTTCGATCAACGCCGCGATCTGGCGCGGCGGATAATCGTGACGATCGCCGTGCAGGTTCACGATCTCGATGCCAATCGACGTCGTGTTCAGGGCCTCGCGACCGCGCCAATGCGAGCGGCCGGCGTGCCAGGCGACGCGATCCTCCGGCACCAGGCGGTAGGTTACGCCATCCTCCGCCAAAACGTAGTGTGAACTCACGCGATGCTCGCGCGCGCCATCGCAGAGAATGTCGAGCGACTCCTGCAGCGGCAACTCGGTGTAGTGCAGGACCAGCACGTCGATGGTGGCACCATTGGGCCGCGGCGCATGATTGGGCGATGGCAGCTCGACGATGCTCACGGTCAAGTGGGCACGGTCAGGCGGCGACCAGGCCGCGTTGGCGCCTGAGGCGGTCGTAGGCGTCGTTGATCAGGGCGAGCTTGCGGGTGGCCATGGCGATCGCCTCTTCCGGCAGGCCCTGGGCGATCAGCCGGTCGGGATGGTTGGCGCGGACTTGGCGCAGCCAAGCATCGCGGATCTGCTCGTCGGTCGCAATCGGATCGATGCCCAGGATGATGCAGGGCTCGCATTCGGCGACGCCCGACGCCGCGGCCTTGGCGCGCTCGAAGCGGGCGCTGTCGAGGCCGAAGATGCGCGCCACCTTGGCGAGATAGTCCGCTTCCGCCGCGTCAACTGAGCCGTCGGCCCTGGCGATGCTGAACAGGCCCTCGATCACGCCTTCGAGGATTTCCGGTGCGTCGGGAAAGAGATCGGCCACCTGCCGCGCGTAGGTCTCGAAGCCCGAGACATCGCGCTTGGCGAGATCGAAGAAGCGCTCGACATTCCTCTCCTCGCCGGGCGGCACCTGGAAGAATTCGCGGAAGGCCGCGACCTCCACGTCGGATACCTCGCCGTCGGCCCGCGCCATCTTGGCGCCGAGCGCGATGACGCCGATGGTGAACGCAATCTGGCGCAAGCCTGGATGCACGCCCTCGTCCGCCGCCGGCGGCGCCGTGCCCAGCAACGCGCCGATCGGACCGCCGATCCCGAGTTGTGCTGCCTTATCGGCGATGATGTCCCAGATCCTCATGTCCGCTCGCTTACAACATCAGGGAACCGATCGCCACGCCGACCAGAAGGCCGAGCGCCAGGCGCCGGTAGAAACGTTCGCTTGCCAATGGAAACAGCCGCCCGCCCAGGATGCCGCCCAGCATGACGGCCGGCGCCAGGAAAAGGGCCTGCACGCCCGTCGACCAGCCGATCAGGCCGCGCGAAGCGAACATCGCTGTCGCCGCCAGGTCGACGAAGACGAAGTAGGTCGTGAGGTTGGCCCGCACGCGCGTCACCGTCTCCTCGCCGGCGAGATAGTAGAAAGCGATCGGCGGACCCGCCATGCCCGACAGGCCGTTGAGGAAGCCGCTGACGGAGCCGGCGGCGAGTGTCGTGGCCGGGCGCGGCTGGCCGGGATAGCGCCAGCCGCTCGCCAACAACGCTACGGCCGCGAGCACGATGGCGGAAATCGCCCAGCGCATTGGCTCGGGATCGGCGAGCATCAGCACGAAATTTCCGGCCGGCACGAAGACGACAGCACCAACCATGAGCAATGCGATCCGAGGCCAATCGACATACCGGACCACGGACGGCAACAGCGGCAGGACGACCGCGATCTCGAGCATCAGGCACAGCGCGATGCCGACCGCCGGCCCGTAAAGTGCCGAAAATACCGGTGTCATGATCATCGCAGCGCCAAAGCCGGCAAAGCCTCGCACCATGCCTGCAATGCAAGCAACAGCGGCGGAAACGAGGAAGGAAAGAGCCAACAGATCAGGCATGGTAGATGCCCACGCTAGCATTGCCGGAACGTGGGCCGCGCATCATATAATAGAGGCCATGCCCTCAAAGAATCTCGCAGTCGCAACCGTCCCGCTCCCGATGCCGTACATCCAGCGGCGGCCGGAACTCGAAGGCGGCGTGCGGCCCTTCAAGCTGGTGTCCGACTACACGCCCGCCGGCGACCAGCCCGAGGCGATCAGGCAGCTCATCGCCGGCGTCGAGGGCGGTGAGCGCGACCAGGTGCTGCTGGGCGTCACCGGCTCGGGCAAGACCTTCACCATGGCCAATGTCATCGCCTCGCAGGGTCGGCCGGCGCTGGTGATGGCGCCGAACAAGACACTGGCGGCTCAGCTCTGGAGCGAGATGAAGGGCTTCTTTCCAGAGAACGCGGTCGAATACTTCGTCTCCTACTACGACTACTACCAGCCCGAAGCCTACGTCGCGCGGACCGACACCTACATCGAGAAGGACTCGTCGATCAACGAGCAGATCGACCGCATGCGCCACTCCGCCACGCGCGCGCTGATGGAGCGCGACGACGTCATCATCGTGGCCTCCGTTTCCTGCATCTACGGTATCGGCCC
>JAUXST010000723.1 GCA_030679805.1 Reyranella sp.
TATCCCGGCTGGTGGGAAGGTACCGGCATGGGGACGGCCTACATCAACCAGAAGTCATGGGCCTCGTTGCCGCCGAGCTACCAAAAGGCGATCGAGACCTCGGCTAACGAAGTGACATTGTGGATGCTGGCCAAGTACGACAACGGCAACCCAGCGGCATTGCGGCGTCTGGTGGCCAGCGGCGTCAAGCTTCTGCCGTTCCCAACGGCCGTGCTCGAAGCCTGCTTCAACGCGACCAACGAAGTCACCAACGAGATCGTGGCCAAGAACCCGAAGTTCAAAAAAGTATGGGACAACTGGAAGCCTTACCGGTCCGAACAGGTTCTGTGGTCCCGCATCGCGGAAGGCGGGTTCGACGGCTTCATGGCCCGCATGTATGGTGCCGGCAAGGTCTAGGTATTAACCGCAACCGCAGACGTGAAAACCCCGCTCCGGCGGGGTTTTCTTTGTTCAGGCGGAGTGATGCTTTCCAAACAGAAACCCGCATGCCAGTCTTCCGCCGCTTAAGGAAGCCATGAGGGCATCCTGTAGGGAGGCATAAAGAGATGAAGCGTAGAAAGTTTATCAGGACCGCGGGCGTGGGCGCCGCGGGTGTTGCAGCCGCGGCGACTGTCGCGGCACCGGCCATTGCCCAGAGCATGCCAGAAGTGAAGTGGCGTTTGACATCGAGCTTTCCCAAGTCGCTCGATACGTTGTACGGTGGCACTGAACTGTTCGCCAAACTCATCGGCGAAATGTCGGACAACAAATTCCAGATCCGTCCGTTCGCCGCCGGCGAAATCGTTCCGGGCCTGCAGGTTGCCGATGCGGTGCAGAACGGTACCGTCGAGGCGGGGCAGACCGCCGCCTACTACTACTTCGGCAAGCATCCGAATTTCGTGTTCGAGACCGGCCTGCCGTTCACGATGAACCAGCGGCAATACTACGCTTGGCTGGAGTTCGGTGGCGGCCATGAGCTGATCAACGACTTCTACAAGGAGTACAATTTCCGCTCCTTCACCTTCGGCGGCACCGGCGCGCAGATGGGCGGCTGGTTCCGTAAGGAAATCAAGACGATGGACGACATGAAGGGGCTGAAGTTTCGCGTCGGCGGGTTTGCCGGCCTGATTCTCACGCGCCTCGGCGTCGTGCCGCAGCAGATCGCCGGCGGCGACATCTATCCGGCGCTGGAGAAGGGCACGATCGACGCTTGCGAGTGGGTCGGCCCGTACGACGACGAGAAGCTCGGCTTCAACAAAGTCGCCAAGTACTACTACTATCCCGGTTGGTGGGAAGGCGCGTCTGTCGGCTCGCTCTACATCAACAACAAGGCGTGGGACGAGCTGCCCAAGCCCTACAAGGCGATGGTCGAGGCGGCGGCGGGCCGCGTCACGTCCTGGATGGTGCCGAAGTACGATGCCGGCAATCCGCCGGCGCTGCGCCGCCTGGTGGCGGCCGGTACCGAGCTGCGGCCGTTCCCGCGCGCGGTTCTCGAGCCGTGTTTCCTCGAAGCCTATAAATATTACGATGAACTCGCGGCCAAGGATCCGAAGTTCAAGAAAATCTACGACAATCTGAAGTCGTTCCGGTCCGACGAGAACCTGTGGTTCCGCGTCGCTGAGAACACCTTCGACAACTTCAACTTCTCGATGTCGGCTCAGGGTCGCTAGACCGAACGCACGACTTTCGAATCAGAAAGCCCCGCCGCAAGGCGGGGCTTTTTTGTATCCGAAGCCGCTCAATTCTTGGCCGGTGGGGCGCCAAAGATCGGTGGCGCGTTGTCTTCGCTGGGCGGTGCCTGGATCTCGATCTTGACCTTGCTCGGGTCGATGCCGTGCGGCTTGTCGAGGAAGATGGTCACCGTCTTCGGAAAGGCAATCACGATCCCCACCAATACGAGCTGCAACACGACCCAGGGGATCGAACCCCAGTAGATGTCCGAACTCTTCACTTCCTTCGGCGCCACGCTCCGCAGGTAGAACAGGGCGAAGCCGAAGGGCGGGTGCATGAACGACGTCTGCACGTTGACGCACAGCATGACGCCGAAATAGATCAGCGCCGCGTCGGCGCCGACCACCGGGGTCAGAACCTTCTGCGCCACTGGCGCCAGCATCGGCACGATGATGAAGGCGATCTCGAAGAAATCGAGGAAGAAAGCCAGGAAGAACACGAAGATGTTGACGACAATCAGGAAGCCCCAGACGCCGCCGGGAAGATCGGTCAACAAATGCTCGACCCACCTGCCGCCGTCGACGCCGGCAAACGAGATCGAGAAGCAGGTGGCGCCAACCAGGATGAAGGCAACCATCGCGGTGATGCGCATGGTCGCTTGCATGGCCTGGACGATGAGGTCGCGCAGTTCCTTGAACTGCCAGGCCCGCCAGCATAGCCAGATGATCGAGGCGAACATGGCGGTGAAGGCGAGCTGGAACGGAATCGACTTGAAGGCGACGATGCCGATCAGCGCCCCGACGATGGCGGCAATGCAACCGCCGACGAACATGATGCGATCGAACCTGGTCAGCGGCGCATTGCGCACGACGGCCAGGACGATGGCGCCGATGGTACCCATGGCGCCGGCTTCCGTCGGCGTCGCCAGGCCCATCATGATCGTGCCGAGGACGAGAAAGATGAGCACGCCTGCCGGAATGATGCCCCAGGCACACTTGATCAGCAGGGCCCGGCCGAACAGCGTCCGCGGCACGGGCGGCAGGGCGTCCGGCTTCATCAGCGTCAAATAGAATGTGTAGGCGGCGAACAGGGCGATCTGCAGCAGCGAGGGCCCCCACGCGCCGAGATACATGTCGCCGACCGAGCGGCCGAGCTGGTCGGCCAGGACGACCAGAACCAGGGACGGGGGCACGAGCTGCGTGATCGTGCCCGAGGCCGCCAGCACGCCGGTCGCGTAGCGCATGTCGTACTTGTAGCGGATCATCACCGGCAGGGTTATCAGCGCCATGGCGATCACCTGGGCCGCGACGGTACCGGTGATGGCGCCCAGGATGAAGCCGACGATGATGGTCGAATAGCCCAGCCCGCCCTTTACGGGCCCAAACAACTGGCCCATCGACTCGAGCATATCCTCGGCGAGACCGCACTTTTCGAGGATCGCCCCCATGAAGGTGAAGAACGGGATGGCGAGCAGCAGTTCGTTCGACAGGATGCTGCCGAACACACGGCCCGGGATGGCCTGCATGAAGGCCATCGTGAA
>JAUXST010000725.1 GCA_030679805.1 Reyranella sp.
TTGGGATGACACCAATATTGTCATCCCGAGCGATGCGAGGGATCTTTATCGGGCCGATGTACACGTACTAGGTCTACATTCTGACGAACGTGAAACGAAACGTCATGCACGTCGGCGTGACCAACAATCTCGAGAATCGAGTCGCTGAGCATAGAGATGGAAAAGGCGGGGTATTTACACGCCGCTATCACGTGAACACGCTCGTCTATGCGGAAGAGTACCAACAAATCGAAGAAGCAATCGCCCGAGAAAAAGAGATCAAGAGCTGGCGACGTTCGAAGAAGGATGCGCTGGTCGAGACTTTGAATCCAACTTGGGCTGATCTGCTCGATCCGGGCGCCAACAAAGATCCCTCGCTACGCTCGGGATGACAATTATTGCAAGCGGCACAGCCAAGATTGTCATCCCGAGCGTAGCGAGGGATCCTTTAATCATCGCTTCAACACCTCATCCGTGTGCTCACCAAGCAGCGGCTCGCGGTAGAGCGGTTGCGATGGCTCGTTTCGGAAGCGCACCACTGGCGCGAAGTGCTTGCGGCCGTCGGCGTCCGTCACGATGGCGCCGCGCTTGGCGAGGTTCTGGTCGGCGATGGCTTCGGGCAGGGTGTTGACGGGGCCATAGCAGATGTCGAGCGTGTCGAGCCACGCCATCCAGTGCGCCAGCGGCTTCTGCCTGAAAGTCATGTCGAGGAAATCCACGACAGGCTTCTGGTGGGCGCCGGGCCATTCGCACAAGGGCGCCATCTCCGGCCGGCCGAGCGCGCCCAGCAGGTTTTTCACGAATTTCATCTCCTGGCCGGCCAGCACGAGCTGGCGACCGTCGGACGTGTCGTAGACGCGATAGAAGGCTGAGCCGCCCGTCGTCCGCTGCTGCTTCACGTCGGGATGCTTGTTCTCGGCGAAGGCCGAGCCAACGACATTGGCGCACGAAGCCATCAGCGCTTCATGCATGGACACATCGATATAGTCGCCCTTGCCCGTGGTCTGCCGGCGCAGGAGCGCCATCAGCACGCCGGAGAGCCCATGCAGACCGCTCACCAGATCGGCGACGGGAATGCCGGGAATGGCGGGCCGGCCGTCGTCGCCGAGGGTCAGGCTCAGCACGCCGGTCATGGCTTCGAGCGCCAGATCGTGCGCGGCGCGGCCGGGATAGGCGCCGTCCTGGCCGAAGGCACTGATCGAGCAGTAGACGATGCCGGGATTGGCAGCACTCACCGCGTCGTAGCCGATGCCGAAGCGCGCTGCGACGCCCGGCCGGAAGGACTCCACCAGCACGTCGGCCTCCGACGCCAACCGAAACAGATCGGCACGGCCCTGCTCACTCTTGAGATCGAGCACCACGCTCTTCTTGCCGCGGCCCATGTTGCGGAAGAATACCGATGTGCGCGCGTCCGCGGGCTTGATGTGGCGACCGGGATCGCCCTCGCCCGGCGGCTCGACCTTGATCACTTCGGCACCATGATCGGCCAGCGCCGTGGTGAGATACGGCCCCGGCAGGAACCACGACAGATCGACGACTTTCAGACCTTCGAGCTTCATGTGCCTTCGCCCAGCAGGGAGTCGTTGTCGGCACCGAGCGAGGAACAGGCGGCCTGCGCCAGCCGTTCGCCATCGACACGGATCGGATTGGCGATCACCCTGAGTTCACCCTTCGCCGGATGCGGCACCGAGGACACCATGCCGGTCTCGCGCGCGAAGGAACTGTCGAGCGCCGCGTCGAGCTTGTTGACCGGCGCCGCCGGCAGCAACCCGTTGAACAATGCCAGCCACTCCGCCGTCGTGCGCGTGCGGAACGTCGGATCAAGTTCGTCGGTCATCTCGGCCCGGTTCTTCGCGCGTGTGTTGGGATCGGGGAAGCGCGGATCGGCCAAAAGGTCGCCGCGGCCCATCGCCTCGCACAACGACAGCCAGAATTTCTGCGTCATGCACATGATGAAGATCCAACCGTCCCGGGTCGGAAAGGTCTGGACCGGTGCCAACGAGAGATGGGCGCTCCTCGGCACGCGCGGCGAGACGTCGCCCTCGTTGAGATACCACAGGCCCGGATAGGTGAGCTGGTGCATGGCGACGTCGTAGAGACAGGTTTCCACGTCGCAACCCTGGCCCGTCGTGCGCGCCCGCAACAGGCAGGCCAACAGCCCGACGATGCCCGTCAGCCCGCTCATGCTGTCGATCATTGAGACACCGACGCGTGTCGGCGGCCCGTCCGGCTCGCCGGTCAATTCCATCAGGCCGGCTTCCGCCTGCATCAGGAAGTCGTAGCCCGGCCAGTCTTTGCGCGCGTTGCTGCGACCGTAAGCCGAGATGTGCAGGCAGACGATCCCAGGCTTCAGATGTCTCAGGCTCGCATAGTCGATGCCGAGCTTGGCCGGCTGGGTGCCGCGCAGATTGTTGACGACGCAGTCGGCAGTCTTCACCAGCGCCTCGAATTGTCGCCGGCCCTCGGCCGACTTCATGTCCACGGTGACGCTCTTCTTGCCGAGGTTCCAGGCCTGGAAATACTCGCTGTCGGCCGCGCCAAGCTTGTAGGGCCCGACGTGGCGGGAGGGGTCGCCATCGGGCGCCTCGATCTTGATCACCTCGGCGCCCAGCTCAGCCAGGAACATGGTGCCGTAGGGCCCGGCGCCGAACTGTTCGAGCGTCAGGACGCGAATGCCCTCGAGCGGCTTCACGACACCGGATTCCGACGCACCCACTGGCGCGCGATGATGAGGCGCTGCATCTCGTTGGTGCCTTCCCCGATACATGTCAGGGGCGCGTCGCGATAGAGGCGCTCGATGTCGTACTCCTTGGAATAGCCGTAGGCGCCGTGGATGCGCATCGATTCGATGCTGTTCTCCAGCGCCGCCTCCGAGGAGAAATACTTGGCCAGGCCGGCTTCCATGTCGCAGCGCTCGCCGCGATCGAAGATATCGGCGGCGTCGAGCGTGAGCAGGCGTGCGGCGCGGGCGCGCGTGGCCATCTCGCCGATCTTGAGCGCGATCGCCTGGTGCTCCCAGATCGGCTTGCCGAAGGTCTTGCGCATCTGGGCGTAGCTCGTGGCCAGCCTGAGCGCACCCTCGGCGATGCCGACACCACGCGCGGCGACGTTGATGCGGCCGAGTTCCAGGCCGCCCGCCACCTGGGCAAAGCCTTTGCCCTCGACCTCGCCGATCAGATGGTCGGCCGGAATACGGTAGTCCTCGAAGATCAGCTCGCCCGAATCGATCGAATGGTAGCCCAGCTTCTCGAGCTTGCGGCCGACACGGAACCCCGGCCCCTTGGGCGTGATGAACAGGCTCATGCCGGTGTGGCGCGGATTGGCCTGCGGGTCGGTCTTGACCAGCATGGC
>JAUXST010000727.1 GCA_030679805.1 Reyranella sp.
CGGGCGGCTTCAGGGGTGCGCAGGTAGCGCGGCGGCAGACCGGCGGTGGGATCGGGCATGCGAGAGGCTCCGTGGTTCTGGCGAATGCTGTCGGCGGCGACAGCGGGGACAGCGACCACGGTGGCGGAGAAGGATGGCGCAGGGGGATGACGGAGTGGGAGGCTCCGGGCACGGCACCCTTGGAGAGACGAGTGCGCGCCAGGGACGCGACGCTGCTAGCGATTTGCCCGCAGCAATTGTCGATAGCCGCCTTCCATGGACGCAACCGCATCTCTGACGAGGCGGATTGTCTGACCCCGAACAGACGAGGTTTTCCACGGATACTTCGAGATAGCGTCCGGGCCGTAGATCACCGAGGCAATCTCGCGATAGCTCGCCCCGGCCAGATGGCCGTCCAGCGCCCGCACCATTGAGATCAGGCGTCGGCGCAAGCGCGTGGTGATCGCCCAAGCCCGCGGAAGAGGTCCAGCCGGACGACCGTCGAGATGACGCAGGAAACGCAGCAAGCCGGCAAGGCGTAGCAGCACTCTCTCATCAAGGGGAATGAGCGCTGCGATCGGCATTCCCGAACTCGAGCCTCGGAGCCAAAGGCGATGGGCACCTTCGGCGTCGTTCAAGACGTAGTGGCAGCTGCCGCTTCGTGAGCCTGGCGGCCGCGCCTCGCCGGGAAAGGCCTGCAGGCGGCGGGCGCTTGCAAATCCATCCGGTGCTGGGACCAGAATCACCGCGTGAGGCATGAGTTCCGGCCGCCAGACGACGGGGGCGATGGAGGCCGCGAGCGCGGGATCACATGCGAAAGGAGAGCCCCCATCGTTCACAGGCCGCGTCTGCCCTCGGGTCTCCTTCGTCGACGTCTTCGGAGATTCCGTCGTAGTCTTTCCGGTAAGCCGGATTGCGCCGCAGGAACTCCCACGCAAATCCAGCGCGATCGAGGTCCTTCAGGACCTCGGCATAATTTGGCGACCTCCAATCCGGCTTCTTCCTCATACGCGACCTCCGACTAACGCGAGCTTGCACGGGCTTAGCCTCCCGACCTTTCCATGGCGACCACCGGTTGTGGAAGAACCCAAACGTGAAACTCGCGACATCGCGCGTGGAGCCCCATAAACGCCTATCTGAGGGCGCGCCCGTTGATCGAACCGGACAGTTCGGCGGCGGACGTAACAAATGCCG
>JAUXST010000729.1 GCA_030679805.1 Reyranella sp.
CATAGCGCACGCTCTTGATGGTGCCGTCGGCGGGGGCCACTAGTGTGTGCTCCATCTTCATCGCCTCGAGCACCAGCAGAGGCTGGCCCTTGCTCACCACGTCGCCGGCCTTGACCTTCAAGTCGATGATCTTGCCGGGCAGCGGCGCCCGCACGGTCGCTTCCGCCGCCCCTGCGGCCTCGTACATCGAGAGGTCGAGCGGATCGACCAGGCGCAGGCGGCGGCTGCGGCCGTCGGCGAACAGCGTGTAGTCGACACCGCCATCGATCGCGACGCGCCGCACCACCGTCGCCACGAAAGTATCCCCGCCGAGACCGATCGCCAGCTTGCCGTCGTCGGCGCGCCGCACGCGCGCCTCCAGCGCGCCGCCGGGCAGTTCGAGGCGCAGGCCACTGCCGCGCAGCCGCCGCGCGATCACCGTGACGTCGCGGTCGCCGTCCTTCCAGTGCACCTCGTCGTGGCCCTCGTCGAGCAACCGAAAGCCGTTCTGCTCGTTCCAGGGTGAATGGGGATCGCCCGCCGTCGGCATCAGGTCCTGCCACTCGACCAGCCGCGCCAGCGTGGCGATCGCGAAGGCACGATCGTCGGCCGGCGTGAGGGCTGCAAACAGCGTCGCGCGATGGCGCTCGATGAAGCCTGTATCGATCTCGCCGCCGACGAAGGCCGGATGGCTGCACAAGGCCTTGAGCAGCGCCGCGTTGGTGGTAACGCCCACCACCTCGGTTTCGCCCATCAGCACCGCCATGCGCCTGAGCACCGAGGTCCGGTCGCGGTCGTGGACGATCACCTTGGCGATCATCGGATCGTAGAAGGGCGTGACGGTGTCGCCCTGACGCACGCCGGTGTCGACGCGCACGTGCGCGCCCTCCTCGGGCAGTTTCAGATGCACCAGCGTGCCGGTCGACGGCAGGAAGTTACGCACCGGATCCTCGGCATAGAGCCGGACTTCGACGGCATGGCCGTCGATGCGGAGCTGATCCTGCGTGAGCGGCATCCTGCCGCCCGCCGCGACGACGAGTTGCCACTCGACGAGGTCCTGGCCGGTGATGGCCTCGGTCACGGGATGCTCGACCTGCAGGCGGGTGTTCATCTCCATGAAGAAGAACGTGCCGTCCTGGTCGGCGATGAACTCCACCGTGCCCGCGCCCTGGTAGCCGATCGCCTTGGCCGCCGCGACCGCGGCCTCGCCCATCGCCTTACGCCGCGCCGGATCCATGTTGGGCGCCGGCGCCTCCTCGATCACCTTCTGGTGGCGGCGCTGGATCGAGCAGTCGCGTTCGAAGAGATAGACGCAGTTGCCGTGGCCGTCGGCGAAGACCTGGATTTCGATGTGACGCGGCCGCGTGAGATATTTCTCCACCAGCACATGGTCGTCGGCGAAGGCGGCCTTGGCCTCGCGCTTGGCGCCGGCCAGAGCATCGGCGAATTTTTCTGCTCCCTCGACCACGCGCATGCCCTTGCCGCCACCGCCGGCCGAGGCCTTGATCAGCACCGGGAAGCCGATGCGCGCGGCCTCATTCGCCAGCAGATCGGGCGACTGGTCGTCGCCATGATAGCCGGGCACCAGCGGCACCTTGGCCTTCTCCATGATCTTCTTGGCTTCGCTCTTCGAACCCATGGCGCGAATGGCCGCGGGCGGCGGGCCGATGAACACCAGCCCCGCCTTGGCACAGGCCTCGGCGAAGCCGGCATTCTCCGAGAGAAATCCGTAACCCGGATGCACCGCCTGAGCGCCCGTGCGCTTGGCGGCTTCAATGATCTTTTCGGCCACGAGATAGCTCTCGCGCGCCGCCGACGGTCCGATATGAACCGCCTCGTCGGCCATCGCCACGTGGCGGGCATTGCGGTCGGCGTCGGAATAAACCGCCACGGTCTTGATGCCGAGCCGCCGCGCCGTCTTGATGACGCGGCAGGCGATCTCGCCGCGGTTGGCGATCAGGATCTTGGAAAACATTG
>JAUXST010000055.1 GCA_030679805.1 Reyranella sp.
GCAAGCGGCACGGTCGCGAGAATGGCAACAGCCGCCAGAGTGGAGACGATGCGCATGGAAAACCTCCCTCGACGCGGATTGCGCCGATCGAGGCCACAATGACGGGCACGGGGTGGCCGTGCCTTGATGCATGTCAATCGACGCGGGGCGCGGCTAGTGGCGCCGGTGTTCGTCGCGGCGGGCGATCGGCTGCGAGGATGCCTTGTCGGTCGGCAGGTCGCCTCGCCTCATGCGGACGAGCCAACTCGCGGCCTCGGGCTGGGTGCGGAAAACTCCGAGGGGACGCTCGGCGCGCGCGGCGGACGCAAAGACCTGGGCCTGCCGGAATGCCTCGTCCGTCGTCGCCACGATCGCCACCGGCCCGATCTTGCCAGTGAGTGCGTAGCGTTCGATGACGCGGCCCAGTGTTCGGATGTTCTCGTCGCTCAGCATGCTGCCCGAATCGACGAGGAACATCTTGGCATAGGAGATGCCGCCTGCCAGGCCCACACCGTGGAAATACGCTTCGATCTCGCCAGGACTCACGTCTCCCTTGGCTGCCGCCATCACCAATTGATCCGGATGCGATATCGCCCATTCCAACGCCATCTTGGCTCTCCGCGGCGCTTTTCCCAGACTGAACCGTATCAGGCCGATACAGGCCCGACATGCTCACAAAGCGCAGGTCCGGAACCCGGCAAAGACGTCGCTGCGATCCGGCGTGAAGAAATTGCGATAGGTCGGCCGCGCGATGCGCGCGCTGGTCGCCCAGCACCCGCCGCGCAGCACCTTGCGCGTGCCGAACCAGGGTTGCGAATAGTCCTTGTAGGGGTCGGCGGCGAAGCCCGCGAAGGGGAGGAAGTCCGACTCAGTCCATTCCCAGACATTGCCGATCATCTGCCGGCAGCCGAACGCGCTGTCGCCGTCGGCGCACGCGGCGACATCGACCGGCCCCTCGAAGGCATAGTCGAGATTGGCGCGCACGGGTGTAGGCGTTGCCTCGCCCCACGGCCAGCGGCGTCGCCTGTCGGCCAGTCGGGCGCCATCCGGCGTCGAGGCGCCGATGGCGGCGGTCTCCCATTCGGCTTCGCTCGGCAGGCGCCGGCCGGCCCAGCGGCACCACGCCTCGGCCTCGAACCAGGTGACGAACACGACCGGCTGATGTGGCGCCAACGCCTCGACCTCGCGATAGCGCCGGACGCTCCACACGCCGTCGCGCTTGGGCTGCCAATAGACCGGACGCTCGGCCTTGCGGCTTTGCCGCCACGCCCAGCCCGTATCGCTCCAGAATTCCCGGGCGCCGTAGCCGCCGGCCTCGACGAAGGCCGCGAACTCCGCGTTGGTGACGGGCGCGCGGGCGATGCAGAAGGGTGCCAGCGCCGTCTCGTGCGCCCACTTCTCGTTGTCGAAGACGAAGCCGTCGGCAGCGGTCGATCCCAGCTGCCACATGCCACCGGGCACGGCGGCGTCGCCCGGCCAGGGACCTCGGGGGGCACCTGCATCGGGTCGCCCGGCCGCACCGAGCCCGGTGGGCGGGGCATAGGACAAGGTCTGGCGCGAATAGGTGAGCGCCTCGACATGCATGTCCTCATGGCGGATAGCGAGTTCGTAGAAATAGCGCGTGTCCTCGTCGATCGTGCCGCCGAGAAAATCTTCCTGGTGCGCCAGCACGTCGGCCAGGTAGCTGAAAGTGCCGGCGCGGTCCGGCAGGTCGAGCCGCCAGCGCGTGGCATGCGCCACCGCGCTCGAATCCCACAGCCGGTCGCCGCGCTCGATCAGCGGATGGCGGCCATGGGCATGGCGCAGCGTCCAGTATTCGTGGAACCAGCCGACATGGCCGATCTCCCAGAGCACGGGATTGACGATGTCGATCTGCGGCCCCATCAATTCGGTCGATGAGAGTTCTTCCGTCAAGCGCCGGGTGCGATGACGGACTTCGCGCAGTTGCGCCACCAGTTCGACCGCGGACGCTCCGCTGGTCGGGCGTTGCTTGTGGTCACGGTCCTGAGGGGCATGGTCCATGAGGATCGTCCTTATCACACCCGCGGGGCCCACTTCACGCACCGGCAATCGCGTGGCCGCCTCGCGCTGGGCGCGCATCCTGCGTCGGCTCGGCCATCGCGTGCGTCTCGCCGCGGACTACGACGGCCGGCCGGCCGACCTGATGGTGGCCGTCCATGCCTGGCGGAGCGCTGCCGCGATCGAGCGGTTCAAGGCGAAATTTCCCGAGCGCCCGGTGATCCTGCAGCTGAGCGGCACCGATATCTACGAATACATCGACACCGATCCGAGTCGGACGCTGCGCTCGATGGAACTGTCCGACCGGCTGGTGGCGCTGAACGATCTCGCGGGACGCGTCGTCCCCAAGCGACTCCATCCGCGCCTCGGCGTTATTCATCAGTCGGCCGTCCGTCTGCCGCATCCGCGACGGCCCAGCGTGCGTGCCGTGGTCGTCTCGGTGATCGGCCATCTGCGCGACGTAAAAGATCCGCTGCGCGCGGCCGAGGCGGCGCGTCGGCTGCCGGCCGAGAGTCGCGTGCGCATCGAGCAGGTCGGCCGCGCCTACACGCCGGAATGGGCGGCGCGTGCTGCGGCCGAGATGAAAGGCAACCCGCGCTACATTTGGCGCGGCGACGTGACGGCCGCCGCCGTCCGCCGGCTGCTGGCACGCAGCCACGCCATGGTGATCTCGTCGCTGAGCGAAGGGGGCGCCAACGTGATCTCGGAAGCCGCCGTCGCCGGCGTGCCGATACTGGCCTCGCGCATCGACGGCAATGTTGGCCTCCTCGGCGCCGACTATCCCGGCTACTTTCCTGTCGGCGACACCGAAGCGCTCGCCCGTCTGCTGCAGCGACTGGAACACGAGCCGCGCTTCGTCGCGCGATTGGGCAAGGCGCTGGCCCGGCGCGCGCCGCTGTTTCGGCCGGCGCGCGAGAGCGCGGCGTGGCGCCGTCTGCTCGCCGGGTTGCGTTCCTGAGCAAGCCCCCATTGTTTGGACGCGCGCCCAGAGAAGATGCCCGAGCCCGTCCGATTGGAACTTGGTCTAGGACAAGCGGCTGTCGCCCGCCGTGTCGACCGGCAGGCCCGCCGCCTTCCACTCCGGAAAACCGTCCTCCAGTCGCTTGATGTCGTAGCCCTTGGCGCGCAGCGCGGCGACGGCCTCGAACGACAGCACGCAGTAGGGGCCGCGGCAGTAGGCGACGATCTCGGTGTCCTTGGGCAGTTCGGCGAGACGCCGCTCGAGATCGGCGAAGGGAATGTTGAGCGCGCCCGGCAGATGGCCTAGCGCGAATTCGTCCTCCGGGCGCACGTCGAGCAGCGCCACGCTGCCGTCGTCGAGCCGCTTTACAAGGGCTTCGCGCGACACCGGTTCCAGGGAGTCGAGCCTGTTGAAGTAGTCCGAGACGATGCCGCGCACCTCGGCGCGGCTGTGCTCGGCATAGCGCCTGAGCGCGCCCAGCAGCTCGATCACCGGTCCGTCGCCCAGCCGGTAGAGCATCCGCTTGCCGTCGCGGCGCGAGCGTACGAAGCCCGACCGCCGCAGCACCTGCAGATGCTGCGAGGCGTTGGCCGGCGACAGGCCGGTGAGCTGGGCCAGGCGCTCGACCGAGCGCTCGCCCTGGGCCGCATGTTCCAGCAATTCCAGGCGATTCCCCTGGCCCAGCACGCGGGCCAGCTCGGCGAATTGCTCGAAAATCTCAGTCTTGGGGTTTGTCATTCAATCAATAACTTGACTGATTGAATGAATTGCGTCAAGGCACCAAACTTCATTGTGAGGTGCCCCCATGGCCGGTCTCTTCCGGTTCGGCTCGATGCACCGGCAGGTTCTGCTGCTGGCCACTGCGCAGGCGCTGTTCCAGACGACCTCGGTCCTGGTAATGACTGTCGGCGGCCTGGCCGGCGGCCTGATTGCGCCGTCGCCGCAACTGGCGACCACACCCATCGCGGCGATGTTCCTCGGCACGGCGATCACGACCTTTCCGGCGTCGCTCTGGATGGCGCGTGTCGGACGCCGCCGCGGCTTCGTCACCGGCGCCTTGCTCGGTGCGGCCGGCGGCATGGCGGCCGCGGCTGGCCTGTGGCTGGGCTCCCTGGTGCTGCTCGCGCTGGGCACCTTCCTCGTCGGCACCTATCAAGCGTTCGCCCAGTTCTATCGCTTCGCCGCCAGCGAAGTTGCCAACGATTCCTTTCGCGCGCGCGCGATCTCGCTCGTGCTTGCCGGTGGCATCGTGGCGGCGCTGGCTGGCCCGCTGCTCGGCCGGCTCGGCGGGCCTCTGCTCTCGCCGGAGTATGTCGGCTCGTTCCTCCTGCTCGCGATCGTCTCCCTGATCGCGGCCGGCCTGCTGCTCGGCCTGCGCATTCCCGCACCGAAAGCCGAGACCGGTCCCGCCGCCGTGGGCCGGCCGTGGGGCGTCATCGTTGCGCAGCCCGCCTATCTCGTGGCGCTGTTCGGCGCGGCGACCGGCTATGGTGTCATGATCCTCGCCATGACGGCGACGCCGATCGCGATGCTCCATCACGATCATGGGCTCGCCGCGGCAACGACGGTCATCCAGCTCCACGTGCTGGGCATGTTCCTGCCGTCCTTCTTCACCGGCTCGCTGATCGCCCGCTTTGGCGTGTTGCGCGTCATGTTGGCCGGTGTTGCGCTGTTGAGCGGCCACGTCCTCATGACGCTGACGGGGACGGCGTTCGAATCCTTCGCCGGCGCGCTGGTGATGCTCGGTGTCGGCTGGAACTTCCTCTACATCGGCGGCACGACCCTGCTGACGACGACCTACACGGCCACCGAGAAGGGCCGGGCCCAGGCGACCAACGACATGAGCATCTTTGCCGTCGGCCTCGCCTGTTCGCTGGGTGCCGCCGCGCTACTGCAGGCGTTCGGTTGGCAGACGCTCAATCTCCTGCTGCTGCCGTGGCTCGCGGTGGCGGCGCTGGCACTGCTGTGGCTGGGCTACCGCCGGCGCCGGACCGTCGCCGTGGCGCTCGCCGACTGAGCCGCGACATGTCGAACGAACCTCTCATCCGCTTCGGATTTTTCCTCGGCGTCTTCATTCTCGTCGCGGTCTGGGAAGCGCTGGCGCCCCGCCGCGAGCGGCAACTTTCGCGCTGGGCGCGCTGGCCGGCCAACCTCGGCATCGTCGCCCTGAACACGGCGCTGGTGCGCCTGCTGCTGCCGACCACGGCCGTGGCCTTTGCGCTCGTTGGCGAGCAACGCGGATGGGGACTGCTGAACAATGTGGATCTGTCGCATTGGCCAGCCGTCGTCCTGGCCATCCTCGCCCTCGACCTCGCGATCTACCTGCAGCATGTCCTGTTCCACGCCGTCCCCGTGTTGTGGCGGTTGCACCGGATGCATCACGCCGATCTCGACATCGACGTCACGACCGGCGCCCGCTTCCATCCGATCGAGATCGCGGCCTCGATGATCCTCAAGCTGGCCGCCATCGCAGCATTGGGCGCGCCGGTCGAGGCCGTACTGGCCTTCGAGATTCTTCTCAACTCGACCGCGATGTTCAATCACGCCAACCTCCGCCTGCCGGCGCGCCTCGACCGCGGGCTGAGATGGATTGTCGTCACGCCCGACATGCACCGTGTCCATCACTCGATCGTGCCGCGCGAGACCAACAGCAATTTCGGCTTCAACGCGCCGTGGTGGGACCGCCTGTTCGGGACCTATCGTGCGCAGCCGGCGGCCGGGCACGAGGCCATGACGATCGGCATCGAACAATTCCGGGCGCCCGGCGAGCAGCGGCTCGACCGCATGCTGACCCAGCCGTTCCGCGACGATACGTCGGCGGCAAACAGAGGAGTCCCGACATGAAGTCGCTCATCATCCTCAACGATCCGCCGTACGGCACGGAGCGCAGCTACAACGGCCTGCGCCTTGCGCACGCCCTGCAGAAGAACGACACGCAGGCCGAGGTCACGGTGTTCCTGATGGCCGACGCGGTGCTCTGCGCCAAGGCCGGACAGAAGACGCCGGAAGGCTTCTACAACATCGAGCGCATGCTCCGGCGCCTCGTCCTCGGCAAGGGCACCGTGCTTCTCTGCGGCACTTGCATGGACGCGCGCGGCCTGGCGGAAGCTGAAATCGCCCCTGGCGCCCGGCGCAGCACGATGGACGAGCTGGCCGCCGCAGCGATCGCAGCCGACAAGGTGCTTGTCTTCTGAGGGCCCTTGTGAGGGGGCGTTCATGCGCTTCGCTCGGGCTGCACTCTCGCCAACAGTCGGCGTAGCCATCGCGACGTCGCACGGCGACGAGGAAGTTTCAGGCCGATGCTTCGAAGACGATGGTTTCGCCGTTGGCATTGTTCGTCGTCGAAACCAGCCGCCCGTCGCGCAGACGGCAAATGCTGTCGAGGCGGCCGATGGTGTCGTCGTGGGTGACAACCACGACGGCGATCTGCTGTTCCACCGAGAGCTTGCGGAACAGGAGGCGATCCACCGTGACCGCAATCCCATCCTGACACAAGTTGTCCTAGGTAACACCCGTATCGAGGCGCCCGTCCCGCAACTGAAAGATGCGATCGAAGCGATCGAATATCTTCTCATCATGCGTGACGGCGATGATAGCAGCCTCCTGCTCGACCGCGAGTTTCCGCAGCAGGTCCATGACGATACCCGCGCGTTTCGAGTCGAGTGCCGCGGTCGGTTCGTCGGCAAGGATGATGCGCGGCCGATTGGCGAGCGCGCGTGCAATGGCAACCCGTTGCGCCTCGCCGCCCGAAAGTTTGGCTGGGAAGGCGTTTCTCCGATTGCCGACCTCCAGATAGTCCAGCAGATCGACGGCCCGTTTACGTGCTTCGCCACTGTCCAGGCCGGCAAGATTGAGCACGACGGCCACGTTGTCGGTGGCGTTGAGGAATGGCAGGAGGTTGTGGAATTGGAAGATGAAGCCGATCTTGTCGAGCCTCAACCGCCGCAAGTCGGAGCGGAGCCAACGGCCATCGTAAACGACGTCGCCGTCGAGTTCCATCCTGCCGCCTGACGGTTCGAGAATGCAGCCAATGGCATTGAGCAGGGTCGTCTTGCCCGAACCCGACGGTCCGAGGAGCGCCACGACCTGACCGGGAAAGACCTCCAGCGACACCTCCCTGAGCGCGTCGATGCGCGTTTCTCCCTCGCCGAAGTGCTTCGATACATTGCGTATCCTCACCAGCGGTTCGGGCGCCTGGGACTCGGTCATGGCTAGCCTCCGAGCGCTGTCGCGGGATCGACGCGCAAAGCCGCGCGTACACCGAGGCCGCTCGACAGGAGGCAGACCAGGAAAACGATGCCCGCCAGCACGAGCACGTTGTCCGGTTCGAGCACGACGCGACGGGGGAAGTAGTTCTTGGCGGTCAAGATCAGCGCCGCCCCGATCCCGAATCCGATGAAGCCGAGTGCGAGCGCCTGCTGCACGATCATTCCGATGATCGTGCGATCCGGCGCCCCGATGAGCTTCAGGGTCGCGATCTGCTTCAGTTTCTCCATGGTCATCGTGTAGATGATCAAAGCGATGATCACCGCCGACACGACGAGCAGCAGCGAAGTGAAGAGGCCGATCTGGCGGCGGGCCCGATCGACGAGCGAACCCGTCAGAATGGCCTCCTGCCCCTCCTGCGTGATGGCCGCAAGATGCTTCCAGCGTCGAACCGATTCCGCGACGCTGTCGGGTGCCACGTTCGGCTGAACGCGCGCCACCACCGCATTGACAGTGTCCCGGACCGCCGCGCCCGTCCCGCGCGCGAGCTGCACGCGGTAGGCCGGCGGCGCGAGGTCGAATTGCAGCTTCTGGGCGTCGAGAAGCGTGATGTAGACCGCCGGGTCGCCGCCGGAATTGACCTGGTGCTCCGTCAGGCCGACGACGCTGAACGTATTGCGGCCAAGCGCAATGCGATCGCCGATCCCGAGCCCGGTGCTGCGGTCTGCAACGAGTTCGTGATGGCTGCGGACGATACCGCGTCCGGCAATGAGGCGTGGCGGACCACCGGGCCTGCCGGGCTCGTAGCCGATCACGTAGAGCCGCAGCTTCCTGGCCTGATGCTCGGTCTCGACCGTCTGGTACGTGATGCTGCCGGCCGCAGCGACGCCACCGACGCGGGTGACCGCCTCACGTGTGTCGCCAGGGATGCGGGATGCCTCGGCGAATGGCCCGCGGGTGCCTGATTCGACGACCCACAGATCGATCCCGGGCGCGCGCGCGATGGTGAGCGCATCGACCACGAGGCCGCGGTAGATGCCGATCATCGCCAGGACCACTCCGAGCAGCAGGCCGAGCCCGGCGCACGTCAGAAGAAACCGGCCGAGCTTGTGGCGAACGTCGCGGTAGGCGAGGTTCACTTCCCGGCCTCCTTGACGATGCGGGCCGGGCGGCCTTCGATGAGCCCCGGGTCGATCGCAGCGACGACCTGCGCCTTGTCGGGCAGGCCTCCGACGACCTCGAGTCGCCCATCCTCCGTGCGATACCGGAAGGTGAGCACGCGGCGCGCCAGCCGGCCATCCTCGACCGTCCAGACTGTCCCCTTGGCCCCGTCGAAGCCCTGGACCGCTGCCTCGGGCACGAGCAGTGCCCGATCGAGATGGGCGACGGTGACCAGCACCTCGGCCTGCTCGCCGAGATAGAATTGCGGCGCGCACTGATCGCATTTGACGTAGACGCGCCGTTCCTCGCTGGTGCGGTCGCTCTCGACGCCGATCCGGACCACCTTGGCCTCGAAACGTTGCTGCGGCTGGGATCGCAGGCGGACGATTGCGGGCTGTCCTTCCGCGATCGGCCCGGCACGGGATTCGTCGATGTAGGCGAGCACCCACACGGTTTCGGGTGCAACCAGGGAAAAAATGGGGTCGCCTGCCTTGATGACGGTGCCGAGTTCCTTCAGCCGCTCGACGATCATGGCGTCGAACGGCGCGGTCAACGTGTACTGCGCGAGGAGAGCCTCCTCGATCTGGAGCTGGGCCCGCGCATCGGCCAGAAGAGCCCTCGCGACCTCGACCTCGCTGAGTGTCACGGTGAGATCCGCCTTGGCTACGTCCTCGTCACGTTGGGATTCCTCGGCGCTTTCTTCGGACACGACGTTGCGGCCGACCAACTGCTGCTTACGCCGATTCGTAGCCTGCTTCTTGGCAAGCACGGCGCGCGTCTTCTCGAGGTTGGCGTCCGCCTTCCTGATCCCTGCCTCGGCGCTCAGGACGATGGCCTTCGTCCGGGCGACCTTGGCCTCCTGTGCAGTGGCATGAAGACGAGCCAGGACATCGCCCTTCTTCACCCGGTCGCCATGATCGGCTTTCAGTTCGACGATCGCCGCGCCAATCTCGAAGCCGATCTTCGAGACGATACGCGCTTCCACGGTGCCGAGACCGAAGACACGCACGGGCACGTCCTTTTCGAGGGAAACGACCGTGACAGAAACGGGCCGGACGTCGAAATACAGAACAATCGCGCCGGCGACTGCGGCCAAACCAACGGCGACGAGAAGATAACGAAGCAAGCGCCTTGTCACACGCACCTCCTTTGTTCATTCGCCTTCAACAGCGAATGCTTGAATCCGCATATCTGACGTTCCAGAAGGCGACCAGACACCATCAACAAAGTCGGCATGCAGATCCACGAGCGTACTCGACACCTCGAAGCCCACCCGCGAGACGACCTTCGCCTCGACTGTTCCCAGCCCAAACACCTGGATCGGCACGTCGCGCTGCACGTCGACGATCTCGATCCGGAGGAGGCGCAGGAACTGCGTCCAAGCGCCGGTCACAAGCGCTCCGACGACGACAAGCAGAACGGCCAATGAAAGGAATCAATTGTGAAGCACGCTTCGCCTGACAGGTTTTCCAGAAAGGTTACTGTCTGCCGCTGTCGCCGGAACGCCTTGACCTAGCGCAATGGCAGCTTGAGCGTGGCGCCGCGCGCCACGGCGTAGCCGTCGACATGGCCGGAGTAGCCGAGCGAGGGATCGACGAAATGGAGATGGAACCGCTCGCCGGGGTGCGAGACCACGCCCTCGAGCGCTTCGCCGCTGTAGATGCCGACCAGACGGCCAGGCGCCTGCGGCTGGTCGAAGACGTGCATCGGCGAATGTTTGTTGGCGTGGCCGCCGCCGTGCTGGCCTGGCGCCGGTGTCGCGGCGGTGCCGGTGACGACATGCCAGACCAGCACAGGGTAGCGACCCTCGACGACGAACGGGAACGGCTGGGCTGTGTCCAGCCCGTGCGCCTTGGCCTGCGCCACCACGAACGCCTCGAAGCGAGTCCGGTCCATGTTCTCGTCGAGCGTCAACGTTCGCCATTCCGCGACGTGCCCATAGGCGAACAAGGCCGCTTGATCCTCCGGTCGCGTGGCCCCGGCCCGGCCCTGCGGGTCGTCGCCTCGGGTCACGAGCAGGCGGCCGTCGACCAGCAGAACCTCGCCGGATAGGCCGGCCAGCGCGCCCATCCCCCAGTGGCCCGGGCTCTGCGGTAGGTCGGCGAGCTTCACTTGCCCGGACGTATCCCCAGTATGGCTGAGCCGCCGGAAGCTGCCAAAGCTGCGGAAGTCGAACGGCCGAGCCTCGGACGGCGCCGGAGCGGCGGCGGGTGCGGTCGCACCATGGCCGGTATGCTGCGCGAGCGCCCCGGCGGGGAGCGCCGCCAGCAGGCCGAACAATGTCCATATCTTCATGGTCCATGTTTTCATGCCGGCAACCTTGCCACGGCTGCCGCGGCGGCAACATGATAGACATCATGTCGAAAGGCTTGGCTGATCTCCTGCACCGCCTGCCAGCGACCGAACGTCGATTCGCAGCGGGTACCCATATCTTCCGCCAGGGCACCCGGGTGCTGACCCTGCACCAGATCGTCGTCGGCCGCGCCCATCTCGTGCGCCATCAGCCGAACGGCGCCCCTCTTGTCCTCCAGCGCGCCGGGCCGGGCTCGATCCTGGCCGAGGCCTCGGTGTTCTCCGAGCGCTATCACTGCGATGCCGTCGCGATCGTCGCCACGCGCACGCGCGCCATTGCCAAGCCGGTGCTGCGCGCCGCGCTTGTGCGAGAGGCTGATCTGGCCGAGGCTTGGGCGGCCTATCTCGCACGAGAGGTACAGGCGACTCGGACGCGCGCCGAGATCCTGTCGCTGCGGACGGTCGCCGAACGGCTCGATTCCTGGGCCGCGGCGAACGACGGCAGGCTGCCAGCGAAAGGCCAGTGGCGGAGCCTCGCCGCCACCATCGGCACCAGCCCGGAAGCGCTCTATCGCGAACTCGCCAGGCGGCGGACCCGCTGCGCCTGATCTTCCGGCTGCGTTGAGTGCTGCGGTTCGCGGGATATAGTCGGGCGTCGACCGGAACGGCGGCCCATCGAAATCGGGAGGAGACACCGCAATGGCGGACAAACTGGGACTGAACGAAGCCCGCGCGATCGTCGACGCGATGCTGGAGGCGGCCGCGCACAAGGGCCTGAAGTTCGCCGCCGCCGTCGTCGATGCCGGCGGCGACCTCGTCCATCTCTCGCGGATGAACGGTGCCTCGGCCCTGAACGCGCGCATGAGCTACAACAAGGCTTATACGGCGACGAAATGGCAGCGCGACACCAAGGCCATCAAGCAGCGGCTGTTCGACATGTCGCTGGGCGACGAGCGGCGCGAGATCGGCTGGTTCTGCGATCCCCTCTACACGCCGGTCTGGGGCGGCATCGTTCTGAGGTCGAAGGACGGCACGATGCTGGGCGCCCTTGGTGAGAGCGGCGGCACTTACCAGCAGGACGAGGAGATCGGCCAGTTGGGCGCGAAGCTCTTCGCGGGCCTCTGAGCCGGCTCTTGCCGGGGCAACCCTCGCCCGATGCCGCTCCGGCACCGACGCAGATCGGTCCCGCAGCCTACGACGCCTGGCGCCGGACGCCGCTCGGCGCCCTGACCGAACGGCTCGAGCACGGGCTGGTGTTCGAGAGTGCCGGGCGCCTCGACGGCCTGCGCGCACTCGACGTGGGCACGGGCGACGGGGCGTTCGCCGTGGAGGCGGCACGGCGCGGCGCCCTGGTGACCGGCGTCGATCCCGATCCCGCCATGCTTGCCGCCGCTGCCGCTCGGGCCCGCGCGATGGGCGTCGATCTTCAACTGGGCGACGGTCGCGCCGAGCAGCTGCCGTTCGCCGACGAGAGCTTCGACATGGTATTCGCCGTCACCGTGCTATGCTTCGTTGCCGACGCAGATACGGCAATCCGCGAAATGGCCCGCGTGCTGCGGCCGGGCGGTCGCCTGGTCCTGGGTGAACTCAATCGCTGGAGTTCGTGGGCCGCTCTGCGCTGGGCCAAGGGGCTGGCGGGAAACCGTACCTGGCGCAGTGCCCGCTTCCGGACGGCCGCACAACTGCGGCGATCCATGGCCGCCGCGGGACTCTCGGTCGTGTCGGTTGACGGGGCAGTCTTCTATCCGCAACTCACCGTTGCCGCGCGCCTTATGGCGCCGTGGGACCGCTGGCTGGGACGACGCACGACGTTCGGCGCCGCGTTCGTGGTGATCGGCGCACGCAAGGCGGGTCGGTGACCTTCCGCTGAGCTTCCATCGCGGCAGTGGGTCGGCGAGCCTCGCGGTCAGACGACGTTGCTATAGCTCTGGGTGCGATATATTTCCCGCACACAGCGTCGCATTTGGGGTGGTCCGGCGCACGGCTTCGTGCGTATTCCCCGAATGCGGATCCTCCTCGAATCGACCCTGGCCTGTCCGCTGTGCGGTGCCACGAAGGCCGAGACCATGCCGACGAACGCCTGCCAGTACTTCTACGAGTGCGCAGGCTGCGGGACGCTGCTCAAGCCCAAGCCGGGCGACTGCTGCGTCTTCTGCTCCTACGGGACTGTCCCCTGTCCACCGATCCAGGAGGGCAGGGGCGACGATTGTTGCGGGTCCGAGCCTTCGACCGGGGCATAATGCGTCAGGGTAATCGGGTCAGGTAAGATCCTGGGGGAGCTGAGCGGTGAACCTTTCTGCCGTCCTCCTCGCCATCGGTTCGGCCGTCCTTTTTGGCCTTGCGGCGCCCGTGGCCAAACTTCTCCTCGAAACCTCCGATCCGTGGGTGCTCGCCGGCATCCTCTATTGCGGGGCGGGAGGCGGCTTGTTCGTGGTGCATGTCGTGCTCCGGGGGATCGGCTCCGCGGCGGAAGCGCGGCTCACCTGTCGTGAACTGCCCTGGCTCGCGGTCGCCGTGATGTGTGGCGGCGTGCTGGGGCCTGGCCTTCTTCTGCTCGGCCTGGCACGGGTCAGCGCCTCGGTCGCATCGCTTCTCCTCACCCTTGAGGGGGTGCTGACGGCTCTGCTGGCGTGGTTCGTGTTCAAGGAGAATTTCGATCGCCGCATCGCGCTCGGGATGCTCAGCATCGTTGTGGGTGCCATTGTTCTCAACTGGCAGCCGGAGGCGATGGCGGACGATTTCATCGGTCCTGCGGCCATCGTGGGCGCCTGCCTTGCCTGGGCGCTCGACAACAACCTCACACGCAAGGTCTCGCTGTCCGACCCCGTGCAGATCGCCATGATCAAGGGGCTCGTGGCGGGTCCGGTAAGCCTTGGCATCGGCTATCTGCTGGGCAGCGCCCTGCCGCCCCTTGCCACGATCGGCCTCGGGGCCGTGACCGGGTTTTTGGGCTATGGCGTCAGTCTCGTGCTGTTCGTGCTCGCGCTACGCCACCTCGGAACGGCCCGAACCGGCGCCTATTTCTCGATCGCGCCTTTCGTGGGCGCCGTGGTGTCGGTCCCCTTGTTCGGCGAGGCCGTCACCTTTCAGCTCGTCTCGGCCGGCGCCTTGATGGCCTTCGGGGTTTGGCTGCATCTCAGCGAACGCCATGAGCATCTTCACGAGCATCCTGAATTCGCGCACGAACACCGTCACGCCCACGATGAACATCACGACCATTCGCATGATGGACCTGTCGACCCGGGCCAGGCGCATAGCCATCGGCACGTCCACACGCCGCTTCGGCATGCTCACCCGCACACGCCGGACAGCCACCATCGACATTCGCATTGACACGATGGTGCTAGCACAATGCCGGCAATTTCAAACTTGCAGATTCAGCAGATTTTAGGCTATATTTCTGATATCGTTACCACGACGTGCGTTTCCAGCACGGGCCGCCCGGTCACTTGCCCGGAGCGGCCTTTTTCGTGGCCGGCGGCAGCCCGTCTCCACGCGGGTGATCGCAAGGGCCTAAGGGTCTTCGGACCCAGCCGGAATTGCCTCCGGGGCAGCGTCACGGCGCTGTCCGATCAAGAACCTAGCCGATGCCTCCCTTACCGGCCGTCCCCTCGAATCACCCGGAGCGGATCGCAACAACCAGTCGACCAGCGGAGGGCCGCTCCTCGTGGTCGACGCAAGAGCGGGGACAAACCCCGCCGAAACAGATCCTTCGTCCCGGGGCCAATGGGCGATGCCATGCGGCCACTGGCCTCTTCGACCCGGGCGTTCCGTCAGGCAGGGAATGTGGAGGGGTTTGTCGGCTTTACGGGACTCTCAATCTGCGTGGAGAGAACACCATGAGCAAGCTTCCGACCAACGTGCGGGCGTCGTTCATGGTGTTCGCGAAGGCGGGAGTTTCCGAACAGGTCCGCGATTCGGAGCCAGTTCCTAAGTGCCTCGGCGCTGTGCCGCCCGATGCCGCCAAGTCGTTGAAACGGCCGGAGAATTGCGGGCTCGCGGCACACGGTCCGGCACACCTGCCGCCGGTTTGCGGCACAGATCGTGTGCCGCAGTCGAGCGTCGGCAGTCCGAGTGCGCCTCAATGCGACATGAGCACGGGCACCGTCATGCTGCCGAGCAGGGTGCGGCTGGCACCGCCCAGCACCATCTCGCGCATCCGCGAGTGGCCGTAGAGGCCCATGACGATCAGGTCGGCGGCGTGATCGGCGGCGCGCGACAGGATGGTGGCGCCCACGTCGGCATCGGCCGCAGTGTCGCGCTGGACCGTGACTTTTACGCCGTGACGGGCGAGCCAGGTCGCGGCGTCGGCGCCCGGCTCGGCGCCGTGGCCGGCGGGCGAGGACTTGGCGTCGATCACCAGCACGATCACCTTGGCGGCCGTCTTCAGGAACGGCAGCGCCGCCGACGTCGCCCGCGCGGCCTCGCGGCTGGCGTTCCAGCACAGCAGCACGGTCTTGCCGGGGGTGGAGGTGACGCCGATGTGCGGCACCACGAGGACGGGCCGGCCGCTCGTGAGCGCCGTCGCCTCGGGCAGGTCGGCGGGCGTGGGCAGGCTGCTTTCCGGATCGGTCTGGCCGAGCACGAGGAGATCGGCATAGCGGGCCTGCACGGCCAGCTCGTTGTCGACGTAGCCGTCGACGACCCGCCATTCGGTCGACAGGTGCCGGCCCTTGGTTGCCTTCTCGAAAGCGGCCGAGGCGGTGGCCAGGTCGGCCTTCACGCTCGCCTCATAGGACTTGAAGAAATCGTCCATCGGAAAGCCGCCGTCGAAGAAGACCGGCGTCTGGAAGGGCGGGCGGGCGTGGAAGCCCACGAGATGTGCACCGTGCTGCTGCGCAAGTTCCGCGGCCACGCCGAGCCGGTGGGCCACGTTCTTGGCGGCATCGCAGTGAACCAGAATGGTCTTGTAAGCCATGGGCTACCTCCTGATGATCGTTATCGAAGATGTGCCACGCCGGTGCGCACGTGGGTTTGATGCAGCTCAAGCGGAGCCGGACAAGCGTTCCAATTCACTGTCGTCGAGGATGCGCACCGCGCTCGCGCCGATCAACTCGATGAGTTTACCCGATCTCAGCCGGCCGAGAACCCGGCTGACGGTTTCGATCGTGAGCCCGGTGTAATCGGCGATCTCGCTGCGCGTCATGGGCAACGCCAACGGCTGCGTCCGCAGGTGCCGCGCACCCGAGCGCTGGCGCAGGTCGAGCAGGAAGCTGGCGATTCGTTCCGTTGCCGTCTTGCGTCCCAGCAGCACCTCATGCCGGGCGGCCTGGGCGAGATCGGTCGAGGCGAGCCGCAGCAGGTGAAGGGCTGCATCGGCGTTGTCCTGCAGGAATTCCTCGAACACCGGGCGCTCGAAGCGGCAGGCCTTCGCTTCAGTCAGGGTCTCGGCATCGCAGCGATGGGTCTCGCCAGGCTCGAAGCCGAGAAAGTCGCCGGGCAGGAGAAAGCCCAGAATCTGCCGTCGGCCGTCGGCCAGGCTGCGCGAGAGGCAGACGGTACCCTCGGTTAAATTATAGACATAGCGGACCGGGTCGCCGGCCGAGAACAGCCGGCAACGCTTGCCCAACTGCAGTCGGTGCGCCAGCGCGAACAGCTTCACCTGCTGCCCACCATCGAGCGCCTGGCAGAGGTTGAATTCGCGCGCGCCGCAGAGCCGGCAGGGCGCGGCGAGATCGCCGCGTCTGGCGCAGAACTCGTGCAGGGAGGCCGTGCTCGTCATGCTGGTCTTCGCACCGCCGGCGGCTGGAGATCCCGTGCGCGTCAGGTCGCGGTCAGGGCGGCGCGGACGTCGACAACCTTGAAGGGCCGCGCCACGCCGTCATGTTCTGTCACCGAGACGTATTCGCCCTGGCGAAAGACGTGCTTGTCGAAACGGAAGATCGGCTCGTCGTCGTCATCCCCGGCGGCGTAGGAAAACGCCCACTTGCCGTCGCGGCGATGGATGAGCTTCCCATGCTCGTCGCCGGCGTCGGCCCAGAAGCGGCGCACCATGCAGGCGTCCTTGGCCTTGACCCAGTCGGCGGCAACCAGATGGCCGCCGGCATCGAGTGGCGCCACGAATTCATAGCCGTGCCGGTTGCTGCCATCCGGGTAATCCGGTGTGCGGGCGAGTTCCAGTCGAATGCGCTTGAGGGACATACATTACCTCCAAGAATCAACGATGGCGGCCCCATGGCAGGGACGCTTTGAGCAGGATCAAACGCCCAGGCGCCCTCTGAGGATCCGCCGAAACGGCGCCTATTGCGGTTCGATTTTGGCAATCTTGACGTATTCCGCCCACTTGGCGCGCTCGTCGCGGTCCTGCTGGGCGCACTGTTCGAGCGTGAGCGCCCGGGCGGTGAGGGCGAACTCGTCGGTCAGGCGCTTGTGGATGTCGAGCGAGGTAATCGCCTCGTTGATCAGCGCGTTCAGCCGTTCCTGGATCGGCCGCGGCGTGGCCTTGGGCACGGCGATGGCGAGAAAGCCGGTGCTGGTGAAGCCGGGAAAGGTCTCGGCCAGTGTCGGCAGGTCGGGATAGAGTGGGCTGCGCGCCGGCAGGGTGAGCGCCAGCGGTCGCGCCTTGTTGGCCACGACCTGGCCGCGGCCCGCGGTGAGGTCGACGAACTTGAACTGGATGGCGCCCGAATAAAGGTCGGTCCAGGCATTGCCGATCGCCTTGTAGGCGACGCCCTGCCATTCGACGCCGGCGCGCTTGCCCAGCACCTCGGCCGGCACCTGCGAGCTTGCATTGAAGTAGCCGAAGTTGAGCTTGCCTGGGTTGGCTTTGGCGTAGGCCAGCAGGTCGGCCAGCGTCTTGTAGGGCGCGTCGACCGGCACGACCAGAAAGGCGCCGCTCGAACCGATGATGCCGACGACAGTGAAGTCCTTCTCCGGGTCGTAGCCCGGGTTCTTGTACATATGGATGTTGGCGGCATTGGTCGAGGTCGTGGCCAGCATCAGCGTGTAGCCGTCGGGTGGTGCGACCTTCACCGAGAGCGCCCCAACGATGCCGTTGGCGCCCGGCTTGTTCTCGACCACGAAGGGCTGGCCGGTCTTGTCCTCGATGTATTTTCCGATCAGGCGGGCGGTGATGTCGCCCGAACCGCCCGGCGCGAAGGGCACGATGATGCGGATCGCCTTGGCCGGGAAGGTTTCGGTCTGCGCAAGAGCTGGCATTGCCGCGAAGGCGGTAACGGTGGGCAGGGCCAGAAGACGGCGGCGAGACAGCGACATGCGAAATGTTTTCATGGCGGTTGAGTCTAACGCATATGCGGCGCATGGACAGCGCGTTGCCTGCAGCCCTACCTTGCAGTCATGGCAACATCAGGTCGTCCGCCGCTCGACGGCATCCGCGTCATCGATTTCTCCCGCGTGATCGCGGGCCCCATGTGCACCCAGATGCTCTCCGACATGGGCGCCGAGGTGATCAAGATCGAGAACCCCGACGGCGGCGACGACACGCGCAAGGGCGCCGGTCCGCGCGCTGGTGGCGAGCAGGGCGAAAGCCATTTCTTCATGACCTACAACAGGGGCAAGAAGAGCGTGGCGCTGGATTTCACCAAGCCCGAGGGCCAGGCGCTCGTGCACAAGCTGCTCGGATCGGCCGACGTGATGCTGGAGAATTTCCGGCCGGGCGTGCTCAAGAAATACGGCTTCGACTATGCCAGCCTGTCGAAGAAGTACCCGAAGCTGATCTATCTCTCGATCTCGGCCTACGGCCAGACCGGGCCGCTGTCGGACCGGCCGGGCTACGATCCGGTGCTGCAGGCCGAGTCGGGCATGATGAGTGTCAACGGCGAGGCCAACGGCGAGGGGCTGCGCCACGCCATCGCCATTGTCGACACCATGACGGCGATCCATTCGGTGGCAGCGATCAACGCCGCGCTCTATGCCCGGCGCGACACCGGCAAGGGCCAGCAGATCGACCTCGCGCTCTACGACACGGCGCTGGTCTCGCTCGGCAATCTCGGCTCGTACTACCTGATCGGCGGCGAGCAGCCCAAGCGCGCCGGCAACGGCCACTTTGCCTCGGCGCCCAACAGCTCGTTCGATACCAAGAACGGCAAGATCTACATGGCGGTGGCCAACCAGAAGCTGTTCGTCGACACCTGCAAGGCGATGGGCCACCCCGAATGGGCGACCGATCCGCGCTTTGCCACCATCGCCGCCCGTGTCGCCAACAAGCCCGAGCTGACGCGCCTGATGGAAGAGGTCCTCAAGACCGACACCAAGGAGACCTGGACGCAGAAGCTGCGCCACCTGCCGGCCGGGCCGATCCGCACCATGAAGGAGGCGCTCGACGAGCCCGAAGTGAAACGCCGCGGCATGCTCAAGACTTACAAGCACACCAGGGTCGGCGACGTGCCAATCATCGGCTCGAACTACCACTTCTCCGACACGCCGGTCGACGACACGCGCCCGCCGCCGTCGTTGGGCGAGCACACCGACCGGGTGCTGCGCGAGATCGCGGGTGTGAGCGACGCCGAACTTGCGGCACTGCGCGGGAAGAAGATTATCGGCTGAGCCAGCGACGTAGGATTGCGTTGGTTTCTTCGGGCTTCTCCATCGAAATGAGATGCCCGCATGTCTCGATCACGATCAATTCGCTGCCTCTTATGGCGGCCGTCATTTCCTCCGACAGGAACAGCGGCGTCGCGGCATCGTCGCGGCCACACACCACGATCGTCGGGCAGGTGATCTTCGGCAGGTCGGGCCGCCGGTCGGCGCGGACCGCCGCCAGCTCCTCCTGGCGCTTATATATCTCGACGCCGATTTCGCCGCACATCGTCATCACCTCGTCGACCAGCTTCTTGTCGGGCAGGCGGTAGGCCGGAATAAAGCGCGACATCTGCAGGCCGAGGACCAGCTCGAAGTGCCCTTCCTCGGCCAGGCGAATGCGGGCGCGACGGACGGCGCGCTCGGTCTCGTTCTGATTGCGCATGCCAGTATCGAGCAGCGCGAGCCTGGTCACGCGTTCGGCCGCGATCTGCATGATCTCGACGGCCAGCATGCCGCCCAGCGACAGGCCGGCCAGGGCGAACTTGCCGGGCGGCATCTGATCGACGATCCAGCGCGCGGTGGTCTCCCAGCTGTCCCAGATCGCCAGCGGCGCCCGGCGCCAGTCGGGCACGACGATTTCGGCCAGGTCGGCGAGTGCTGCGACCTGCGGGGCGAACAGACGCGGCGAGCACAGCAGGCCCGGAATCAGCAGCAGGGGCGTCTTGGCCATTGGTTCCTCCGGCGGCAAACGTAGCGCAGGCCGCTGTGTTGCGGTACCAATAGCCTGCCATGGCCGCCGCTTCTGCCCGCGACATCCGGCTCGACCTGTTCCGCGGGCTGGCGCTGTGGTTCATCTTCCTCGACCACATCCCGACCAACATCGTGAGCTGGCTGACCGTGCGCAATTACGGCTTCAGCGATGCCACCGAGATCTTCGTCTACATCTCCGGCTACACCGCCGTGATCGCCTACAGCCGCATGATGGCGCGCGAGGGCTGGACCCGCGCGGCCGCCCGCATCTACCGCCGCGTCTGGCAGCTCTACGTCGCCCACATCCTTCTGTTCGTGGCCTTCTCCGCCCAGATCGCCTGGGTCTCGATCGCGCGCGACACCCCGGCACTGATCGAGGAGATGCAGCTTCTCGGCCTCGGCGAGAACCCCTACCGGGCCATTCTCGAGGCGGCCCTGCTCAAGTTCCGTCCGGTCAATCTCGACGTGCTGCCGCTCTACATCGTCCTGCTGGCGGCATTCCCGCTGGTTCTGCCCGTGGTCGTGCGCTGGCCGCTCGCCATGGTCGTTGCCTCGCTCGTCCTCTATGTCGCGACGTGCCGATACAACTGGAGTCTGCCGGCCTATCCTGACGAGAAGGTCTGGTTCTTCAATCCTTTTGCCTGGCAGGTCGTATTCCACGCCGGGGCCGCCTGCGCCGTGCTGGGACCACGCCTGGCATGGCTGGATCGCTTCCGCCTGCCGCTGACAGTGCTTGCCGTCGCCTTCCTGGTCTTCTCGGCCTTCATTGCCCTGTCCTGGCATTACAATCCGCTGGAGCGGCTGATCCCGGCCTGGGCTGCCCGGCAGATCTACCCGATCGACAAGACCAACATCGATGTCCTGAGATTCATGCATTTCCTGGCCATCGCCTGGCTGGTCCGGTTGCTGGTGCCGATCGACGCGTCCTTCCTGAAATGGCGAGTCTGGCAGCCACTTCGCAGGTGCGGGGAGGCCTCGTTGCTCATATTCTGTATTGGAACCTTCCTGGCCCTGTCGGGTCAGGTGATCGTCGGCCAACACGAAGATTCGGTTTTGTCGCAGATTGTCGTGAGCATCGCGGGCATCGTGATCATGTCCTCGGCAGCCTATGTCGCGGCCTGGTTCAAGGCAGGCGAGACGGCGGGCGCGGCGCGTGCTGCCAGGGCGGCCAAATGAGAATTCCCTTTCTCTGGCTGGCGGCGGTGGCGGCATTTATGGTGCCGGCGATGGCATCGTCGCAGTCGATGACTGCCTGCCGCGCCAAGCCCGAGCTGCTGAAACTGGGCTCGTCGCTGCCCATCGCGCGCAAGGCGATGGCCGAGCGCAAGCACCTCCGCATCGTCGCGCTCGGCTCCTCGTCGACGGCGGGCTACGGCGTGTCCAACCCGGCCTACGCCTATCCGATGCAGCTTCGCATCGGCCTCGAGAAGGCGCTGCCGGGCATCGAAATCGAAGTGATCAACCGCGGCATCGGCGGCCAGGACGTCGAGGAGATGGCGGCGCGGATGCGTGCCGACATGATGCCCAATCCGCCGTCGCTGGTGATCTGGCAGACCGGCACCAATGCCGCGATGCGCCACATGCCGCTTGACCTGTTTGAACAGCGGCTGCGCGATGGAATCAAGCTCGGCCAGTCGCTTGGCGCCGATTTCGTGCTGATGAGCCTGCAGTATGCGC
>JAUXST010000759.1 GCA_030679805.1 Reyranella sp.
GTCATCGCCTCGACGCTTTACGACGAGACCGAGTATTTGCGCGACTACGAGACGTTCAAACCCGAAGCAGCGGGCAGGGCGACATGATTCCGTTTCTCGACATGAAGGCAGTCTATGCCGAGCTGAAGCCCGACCTCGACGCCGCCTATTTCAGGGTGATGGAATCCGGCTGGTTCGTGCTCGGCAAGGAAGTCGAGGCGTTCGAGGCCGAGTACGCGGCATTCTGCGGCACCAGGCACTGCGTCGGTCTCGGCAACGGGCTGGAGGCGCTGGAGCTGGTGCTGCGCGCCTGGGATCTCGGCCCCGGCGACGAGGTCATCGTGCCCTCCAACACCTACGTCGCCACCTGGCTCGCGGTGACCGCGGTCGGCGCCACGGTCGTGCCGGTCGAGCCGACGCCCGCCGGCCCCAACATCGATCCTGACCGGATTGCGGCGGCGATCACGCCGCACACCCGGGCGATCATGCCGGTGCATCTCTACGGCGAGCCCGCCGACATGGAGGCCATCATGGCGCTGGCCGGCCGGCATGGACTCAAGGTGATCGAGGACGTGGCGCAGGCGCAGGGTGCCCGGGTGCGCGGCCGACGCGCCGGCGCGCTGGGCGATGCCGGCGCCCACAGTTTCTTTCCCAGCAAGAACATCGGCGCGATCGGCGACGGTGGCGCGGTCACGACCGACGACGCCCAGCTCGCCGAACGGCTGCGAGTGCTGCGCAACTATGGCAGCCGGGTGAAGTACGTGAATATCGAGCGCGGCTACAATTCGCGGCTCGACGAACTGCAGGCGGCCTTCCTGCGCGCGAAGCTGCCCAGGCTCGATGCCTGGAACGAGCGCCGCCGCGCCATTGCGGCCCGCTACACCGACCGGCTCGCGGGCATTCCCGGTCTCGGCCTGCCGCGGGCACCGCAATGGGCAGAGCCGGTGTGGCATCTCTACGTCGTCCGCACCGAGAGGCGCGCCGACCTCGTCAAGGCACTCGACAAGGCGGGCATCGGCACGCTGATCCACTATCCGATCCCGCCGCACCTGCAGCAGGCCTATGCCGACCTCGGCTGGCCGGCGGGCACCTTCCCGCTGGCCGAGACGCTGGCGGAGACGGTGCTCAGCCTGCCGATGGGCCCGCACATGAAGCCGGAAGAGGTCGACGAGGTGGCTGCCGTCATCCGGGCGACGCTGTCCTAGAGCGAGATGGCATCAGGTTGAAGCGGCTGGCGAGCAGAGTGCTTGCACTGCCAGCACTTGTTCACGCAGATGTGAATTGCAGGTTCAGCAGGAATGTGCTATAAAGTGCGTTAGGCTGGCGCTTGGACTGCGCCGGCCTTTTTCATTCCGGCACGACCTCCCGCGGCACGCCCGCGGGTCGCCTTATGGCTT
>JAUXST010000768.1 GCA_030679805.1 Reyranella sp.
CTCATCGAGGTGCGCGGTGAAGTCTATATGGAGCGCAAGGCGTTCCAGGAGATGAACAAGCGCCAGGAGGCGGCCGAGGAGAAGACCTTCGCCAATCCGCGCAATGCCGCCGCCGGGTCGCTGCGCCAGCTCAATCCCGACATCACGGCCAGCCGCCCACTGCGTTTCTTCTCCTATGCCTGGGGTGCTGCCGAGCCGCGCACCTGGAAAACGCATAGTGACTATCTCAAGTTGCTGAAGGACTGGGGCTTTCGGGTCAATCCGCTCAGCAAGCTTTGCCGGACGCCGCAGCAGACCCTCGATTATTACCGCAGGATGGGCGCCGAGCGACCGTCGCTGCCGTATGACATCGATGGCGTCGTCTACAAGGTCGACCGCATCGACTGGCAGGAGCGGCTGGGCTTCGTCAGCCGCGCGCCGCGCTGGGCGATTGCCCACAAATTCCCGGCCGAGCAGGCTCGCACGCGGCTCAACGACATCGTCATCCAGGTCGGCCGCACCGGGGCGCTGACGCCGGTCGCCGATCTCGAACCGGTGAATGTCGGTGGCGTCATGGTCTCTCGCGCCACGCTGCACAACGCCGATGAGATCGAGCGCTTGGACGTGCGCGTCGGCGACATGGTGATCGTGCAGCGAGCTGGCGATGTAATTCCGCAAGTGTTGGGCTTCGTTGCGGAAGAGCGCCCGAAGAAGACCCACAAGTACGAATTCCCGGCCCGTTGCCCCTGTCCGCTCAAGACCAAGGTCGCGAGCGAGGAGGGTGGCGTGGTGCGGCGCTGCTCGGGCGGGTTGGAGTGCCCGTTCCAGCAGGTCGAGCGGCTGCGCCACTTCGTGTCGCGCAACTGCTTCGACATCGAGGGGCTGGGCGGCACCCATATCGAGAATTTCTTCAACGATGGCCTGCTCGAGGTGCCGGGCGACATTTTCCGCCTGCCGGGCCGCGCCGCGGAGATCATGAAGCGCGAAGGCTGGGGTGATCTCTCGGTGCGTAATCTGGTGGCCGCCATCGAGGCGCGGCGTTCGATCCCGCTCGACCGCCTGATCAACGCCATCGGCATCCCGCTGATCGGCGAGGCGACGGCCAAGCTCCTGGCGCAGGAGTACGGCGACGCCGACACTTGGCTGGCCGAGATGCTGGCCGCCACTAAGGAGCGCAAGAAGCAGCCAGATGCCGTCAGGAAGGAAAAGGCCGTGGTCGAAGTGGGCCCGAGCTACGGCCGCCTGTGCAATATCGAACAGATCGGCGTCACCACCGCCGATGCCATGTGCACCTTCTTCGGCGAAGGCCACACCGTCGACATCATACGCGATCTCCTGAAGGAGCTGACCGTCCAGCCGGTTGAGCGCCGGGTAGTGGCGGCCGATGCGCTGCTCAAGGACAAGATCATGGTCTTCACCGGCGAATTGAGTTCTATGACCCGCGACGCCGCCAAAGCGCGGGCCGAGGAGTTGGGTGCCAAGGTGACCGACTCGGTGTCGAAGAAGACCAGCCTCGTCGTCGTGGGCGAGAACGCCGGTTCGAAGGCACGCAAGGCGGCCGAACTCGGCGTGCAGACCATGACGGAAGAAGAGTGGATGAAGCTCTCTTCATAAGCTCCTTCCCGTTACTGAACAGGAGGGATGTGGCCTCGCTCTGCGAGGCCAGCGGTTGGATCGCAATCCAGACGAATGGATCGAAGGTTGTATCGGACGTCGAGCACGGCGGAAGCGCTGGAGAAAATGTGCCGGCCGCCGGTGACTTCCTCGGAACCCAGCAGGATGCTAGAGCTTGTAGCGTGCCAAGTGGTCATTGAGGGAATGTAGGATAAGAGCTGACCCGACCGGCAATGCCGGCGATCGCATCGCTTGCGGCATCATCATGGAATAGTCGTTTTCTGGCTCGTCTGTCGCCTGCACTCGCGGCAGCGCTCAATTGAAGTTTCTTGCTGGAGTTGATCGAATGGATTTGGCCCGTTTTCCGCGTCGTCGTTACACCCATGCCCCTACGCCGATTGAGCTGCTTCCGCGCTTTACCAAGGCGCTGGCGGCGAGCTGTCCGGGTGGCGTTGGTCCGGAGATCTGGATCAAGCGCGACGATCTGCTGGGCCTCTTTCCCGGCGGCAACAAGACCCGCAAGCTCGAGTTCCTGGCCGCGGATGCGCTGGCACAGGGCGCCGATACGCTGATCACCTGCGGCGCGCCGCAGTCCAATCATTGCCGCATCACCCTCTCCGCCGCGGTCAAGGAAGGGCTCAAGTGCCGCTTCGTGATCGAGGAGCGCGTCGCCGGCAGCTACAGCAAGGAGGCTAGCGGCAACAATTTCATGTTCGAACTGATGGGAGTCGAGGCCATCACCGTGGTGCCCGGCGGTTCGGATATGGGGGCTGCGATGTCGAGGGTGGCGCAGGAAGTCGCCTCGCTCGGCCGCAAGGGCTACATCATCCCGGGCGGCGGTTCGAACGCGATTGGCGGCTTGGGCTATGTCGCCTGCGTCCAGGAAATGCAGCAGCAATGGTTTGACATGGGACTGGCGCTCGATGCCGTCGTGGTCGGCTCGGGCAGCTCAGGCACTCATGGCGGCATGGTGGCGGGCTTCTTCGGCAACAACATCAAGATCCCGCTGATCGGCATCGGCGTCAGCCGCGATCCCGCCGACCAGGAGCCGCTGGTCCACAAGGAGGCGCAGGCTGTCGCCGACCTCCTCGGAATCGGCAAGATCCCGCGCGATGCCGTGAAGAGCTTCGGCGGCTTCTGGCAGCCGAAATACTCCGTGCCCAACGCCAAGATGGTCGAAGCCGTCCAGATGCTGGCGCGGACCGAGGGCGTGCTGCTCGACCCGGTCTATACCGGCAAGATCATGGCCGGCCTCATTGGCCTCGCGCGCCAGGGCCACTTCAAGCCCAACGCCAAGGTCCTCTTCATGCACACCGGCGGCCTGCCGTCGCTCCATGTCTATGAAGACGTCGTGCTCGGCCGGACGGTGTTGGCGGATTGATTTTCTGGGACCGCGGGTCTCCAGGTCCGCTCATGAATCTGAGCGGGCCTGGAGGCCCGCGGTCCTGTCATGAGTTTTTAGATCGGACGCGTCGCGTCCTGTAGCCACGCGCGCGTCGCCTCGTCGACCTCGGGCCCCACCGCCTCGCGCACGCGGCGGTGATAGGCGTTCAGCCAGTCGCGCTCGGGTCCGGTCAGCAGGCCCGTATCGACGCAGGCGAGATCGATCGGCGCCAGCGTCAGCGTCTCGAACTCGCAGTAGCGGCGGTCGGCGCCGTCGATCGCGACCTCGCGCACCGCCACCAGGTTCTCGATGCGAATCCCGTAGGCGCCGGTCTTGTAGTAGCCCGGTTCGTTGCTGACGATCATGCCGGGCAGCAGGGCCACGTTGTTGGCCATCTTGGAGATGCGGTGGGGCCCCTCGTGGACCGACAGGTAGGCGCCGACGCCGTGTCCCGTGCCGTGATCGTAGTCGAGGCCGGCCTGCCACAGGTGATAGCGTGCGAGCGCGTCGAGCTGCGAGCCGGTGGTGCCGGCCGGGAAGCGCGCGGAGGCCAGCGCGATATGGCCCTTGAGCACGCGGGTGAAGCGGTCGCGCATCTCGGGTGATGGCGTGCCGATGGCGACGGTCCGCGTGATGTCGGTGGTGCCGTCGCGGTATTGCCCGCCGGAATCCACCAGATAGAGGCTACCCGGCTGCAGTACCCGCTCGGTCGTCTCGGAGGCATGGTAGTGGACGATGGCGCCGTTGGGACCGGCGCCGGAGATGGTATCGAAGCTGAGGTCGCGCAGCTTGCCCGTCTGCTCGCGCAGCGCCTGCAGGCGGTCGGACACTTCGAGTTCGCGCAGCTTGCCGGTGCCCGATTCACGCGCCAACCAGCCCAGGAAGCGGCTGACAGCGGCGCCGTCGCGATGATGCGCGGCGCGGATGCCGGCGAGTTCCACGGTATTCTTGCAGGCCTTGGGCAGCGCGACCGGATCTGCGTCGCGCACGAGGGTAGCACCGGCCTGCTGCAAACGGGTGGCGGCCCAATGCGGCGCCGTCGCGCTTTCGATCACGACGCGCTTGGCCATCTTGCCCAGCATGTCGAGCGCGCTGCCCAGCTC
>JAUXST010000773.1 GCA_030679805.1 Reyranella sp.
CGGCGATCAGCGCATTGTGCCGGTCGGCGTCGCCCTTGCGCAACGCGTCCATGGCCCCCTCGACGACGATCGTCTCGAGCGTCGCCCTAGCACCCGCCTCGCCGCCCGCCTCACCGACGAACTGCTCGAACTCCTCCGTCATGGTCGGCACCGACGGCGCGAAGGTCGCGAGCATCCCGATCCGCCGTCCTCGGCCGATCGCCTCCCGGAACATCGCTTCGTTGGGCTTCAGCACGGGCACCGGCAGTTCCCGTGCCATGCGCTCGATCGCGGGGCCGAACGCCGAGCAGGTGACGAGGATCGCCTCGGCCCCGATGCGATGCGCGTAGCCACCGAGCTCGACGAAGCGCTCGAACATGCGCGGCGTCAGGTCATGGTCCTTGGCGCGATCGACCGACAGCGAGTCGTCGAGCAGGTTGACGATCTCGGCCTCGGGCCAACGCGTGGCGAACGCGCGCTGGATGGGTTCCACGGCGACGGGTGTGCCATGCAGGAGGACGACGCGGGGCTTCTTCGACATGCATCAGGTCTTTCGAAAGGAGAGCGTTTTCAGGAATGCGGCAGGCGGGATACCAGACCACCATCGCCATAGGCCTTCGCCGCGGCGGGCGAGGCGAGCAGCGCCATCAGCGCGGCGGCACCGTCGGGGTTCGCGGCATCGGCAAAGATGGCGGCATCGAAGGTGGAGACGGTCTGGACCTCCGGGGGAAACGGACCGGCGACGGCAACGCCGGGGACCGACATCAGTTCGCTCACCTGCTGGATCGCAATGTCGGCCTCGCCGCTCGCGACCTTCTCGCCGGTGAAGCCCATCGGGATCGCGACGGCGCGCGCGTTGACCTCCGCGGCAATCCCCAGCCGCTCGACCAGCGCGGTGAAGTAGATGCCGCTCGCACCCGCCCGGGAGTAGGCCACCCTCGCGCCGACCAGAGCCCGCTTGAACGCCTCGACCGTCGAGACATCGGGCTTCGGCGCGCCCTCGCGGACGCCGACGCCCAGGATCGAGTCGGCGAGACAGACGCGGGTCTCGGGACGCACGATGCGGTCGGCGCAGAGCTTGTCCATGGAGCCGTCGATGGCGATGACGACGTCGGCACGCTGGCCTTCGGCGATCGACTTCATGATGGCGGTGGTCGGACGCCAGTCGACCTCCAGGCGATAGGGCGAGGCGGCCTCGAAGGCCGGTTTCAGCCAGCGATTGACGGCCACCTCAAGGGCGAGACCGCTCATGACGGCGACAGACGACGGCGATGCCACTGGACTTCACTCCTCGCACAACGGACGCCGCCAATATAGCGCGATGCAGCCGTGGAGGGCGGCAAAAACGGCATGCCGCGACCAGCCCAGCTCGGCCCTGGAACCTATTCGATCCCCAGACCGTTCTTCCTCTTTAGAGGGCAAATTTTCGAGTAAGTTGGCGTCAAGACTTCATGGGAGGCATTGATATGTTGAGGCTCTCTCTGACGACGCTGCTCGTTGGGTGCATCGGCATCGCCGGGGCGGTGGGCCAGGATTACGGCGCACCGCGAGGCGACCCGCACGACAACAACGGCTACGGGCCTCAGCAGGCGCAAGGCTGGCCGCCCAACCAGCAAGGCTGGCCGTCCAACCAGAATGACAACCGGCGCTATACGACGGTGACAGTGACGAACCGCGGCCAGAACGGGAATCGTGACCACGTCGTTCAGCAGACGGTTCTCTGCGGAAGCACATACTACGACGGCTACCGTAACCGCATCGCGCAGTGCTGATCGCCTCCGAGCGACGGGGTTCATGACCCCCTCCGTCACCGTAAGACGGTGACACCTCCCCCATCGCGCCTATGAAGGCGCTGAGACGGGGGAGGAGAACGATTCTGAGCTGAGCGGGGTCGTGAGAGCCTTCGACGCTCCCGGACATTGCTGCGCAATGTCCTGCCGCTCATAGGGCCGAGCTTACGCTCGGCCCCAGCCGGCAATGCGAGAACGACGGGTGATCGCGGGGCGGGCATTCTGTAGACTCGCGGCGGCCATCCTCTCCCGGCCGCCACGGTCGCCATCCTTGCGACGGGCAGACATGCGAAGGAGCCTCGTTCGATGACCGGCATGCAACGTCGCCACCTGATGGCCGCCCTGGGCGCGGCGCTGGTGCTGAGCGGCTGGCGAGGCGCCCAGGCTCAAGCTCCGGCCCCGGGCCCGGACGCCGCCAAGCCGTTCAAGCCCGAAGAGCTCGACCAGATGCTGGCGCCGATCGCGCTCTATCCCGACGGCGTGCTGGCGCAGACGCTGATGGCAGCGAGCTATCCGCTGGAAGTGGTCGACGCGGCGCGCTGGTCGAAGGCCAATCCCACCCTCAAGGGCGACGCCGCGGTCGCGGCGGTGAAGGACAAGAGCTGGGACGTCAGTGTGAAGTCGCTGACGGCCTTCCCGCAGGTGCTGGTGCAGCTCAGCGACCATCTCGACTGGATGCAGAAGATCGCCGACGCGATGGTCGCCCAGCAGCAGGACGTCGCCGACTCCATCCAGCGCCTGCGCGCCAAGGCCGACGCGGCCGGCAACCTCCAGACCGGCAAGGAGCAGACGGTGACCACGGAAGGCAGCGGTGCCGACCGCACGGTCGTGATCGCGCCGACCAATCCCGAGGTGATCTACGTCCCGGCCTACGATCCGAACACGATCTACGGCACCTGGCCCACGCCGGCCTATCCGCCGACCTACTATCCGCCGCCGCCGGGCTACGGCTACGGCAATGCGTTGATCCGTGGCCTGCTGTTTGGCGCAGGAATCGCCGCCGCCGGCGCCATCTTCGGCGGCTGGAACTGGGGGCGCGGCAACAGCTACGTCAACGTGAACGTCAATCGCGCAGTCAACATCGACCGCAACTTCAACGCCGCCAACATCAACAACGGCCGCTGGCAGCACGACGCGATCCATCGCAAGGGCGTGGCCTATCGCGACCAGGCCTCCCGCGACCGCTTCGGCCAGAACCGGCCCGGCGCCGACCAGCGCAAGGACTTCCGCGGTCAGCTCGAGAACAGGCCGGGCGGCGGACAGGCGAACGCAAGACCCAACCTGCCCAATCGCGGCGGCGGCCAGGGCGCGGCACAGCATCCCAACATCGCCAATCGCGCGGGCGGTCAGCATCCAAATCTCCAGAATCGTGGAGGCACCAATCGCGGCGGTGGCGCGATCCGCGGCGTCGACAACGGACAGAGGGCCAACCGCGAGGCCAACCGCGGCCATGCCCAGCAAAACAGGGCGGCTGGGCATACAGGCGGCGGCGGGGCCCGCGCGGCCGGCGGCGGCGGTGGAGGCGGTGGAGGCAGACCGGCCGGCGGCGGTGGCGGCCGACCCGCGGGCGGCGGTGGTGGTGGCGCTCACCGGGGAGGAAATCGATGAACGCGCAACTTCTCAGGCGGGGCTTCCTCGCTCTCGCACTCGTCCTAATGGCCGGACTTGGGGCGGGCTTCGCGGGCGGCGCCTCGGCACAGGCGCCGAAGCTGGAAGGGTTTCCCACGCCTGAAGCGGCGGCCGACAAGCTCACCGACGCCATCCGGCGCGACGACGGCAAGGCGATAGCCGCCATCCTCGGGCCCAACTGGCTCGATTCCGTGGTCGGCAATCCCGATGACGAGGACCGTCTGCGCGAGAAATTCCTCGCCGCCTGGGATGCCAGCCACAAGGTCGTCGTCGACGGCGACAAGGCGACGGTCCAGGTCGGCACGAGCGGCTGGGTGTCGCCTCTGCCCATCGTCAAGGACGGCACGGAGTGGCGCTACGACATCGAGGCCGGCCGCAAGGAAGTCACGGCGCGGCGGATCGGCCGCAACGAGCTGTCGGTGATCCAGAGCCTGCTGGCGATCGTCGATGCCCAGCGCGACTATGCGGCCCTCGATCCCATGAAGACCGGCCTCCAGGTCTACGCGCGGCGACTCCTGAGTTCGCCCGGCAAGAAGGACGGCCTCTATTGGGAAACGGCCCCCGGCCAACCGGAGAGCCCGATCGGGCCGGCCCTGGCGGCGGCGCAGGCACACGGCCAGGGCGGCGCGGACGGCTATTACGGCTATCACTTCCGCCTGCTCTATGCGCAGGGGCCGGCGGCGCCGGGCGGGGCCTACGACTATCTCGTGGCTGGTCGCATGCTCGGCGGCTTCGCCGTGATCGCCTGGCCGGTGCGCTATGGCGATACCGGCGTGATGACCTTCATGGTGAGCCAGAGCGGCGACGTCTACGAGCAGGATCTGGGGCCCGACACGGCGGCCAGGGCCGCAGCCATCGACATCTTCAATCCCGACAAGGGGTGGGACAAGGCCGACACGACGCCGCCGTGACGG
>JAUXST010000571.1 GCA_030679805.1 Reyranella sp.
AGCGGCGCGCTGCGCCCGCGGACGCTGAGCGTGGGCAGCGGCTCGGCGACGAGGTCCGGCGGCAAGGTCGTCGACTGGAGCAGGTCGGCCGAAACCAGCACATCCCGATGCAACGTCTTGGCCGTGTCGAGCAATCGGGCCGCCACATTGAGCGTGTCGCCGACATAGGCGATCTCGCGCCGCAAGTCGCCGATTTCGCCGGCGACGATCTCGCCGCAATGAAGGGTGGCCCGGAACCCGGGCACGACCCCGAAGCTCGTCCGGTACTGCTCGCCGTTGGCGGCGATGAAATCGCGGGCGACGAAGGGGCAGGCGAGGCAGTCGCCATCGGCCGTCGCGGGGCCGGTGGGCCAGGTCAGGATCGCCTCGTCGCCTACGTACTTGTGGATCTCGGCATCGCACTCGAGGGCCGCGTCGGCGATGTCGCGAAAGAAGTCGTTGAGCAGTTCATGGAAGTGGACGGGCCCCAGCCGCTCGGCGTGCCCGGTCGAATCCTTCATGTCGATCAGCAGGAAGACCTTCTGTTCGCGCCTGGGCTGGACATAGCGGCCGGTCAGCAGGTTCTTGAGCGTGCCGAACCCCAGCAGGCGGCCCATCTCGAAGGTAAAGGTGCCGACGATCACCATGGCCGAGCCGAAGATGAAGGAGTTGGCCAGGAGGCTGTCGAACTCGAGGGACCGGCCCATGAGGCCGTCGAAGATCAGCCGCACGATGACCGTACCGCCGACGACGCAGACCATGTAGTAGGTGATCTTGAACGCAAGATAGGCGAGCAGCGGCAGACGCCGCAGGCGTCGCGCCACCGCCCAGCGCGCGCGATGGAGTTCGAACAACACGATCGGCGTCGCCACCGCGAAGGCGTTCACGACCCCCAGCAGCGCCGACCAGAGCGGCGGAGAACCGGGCGGTGCGACCCTGTAGCCGAACACGGCGCTGACGGCAGCGCTCACCGCGAGCACGATGACGACGATTCGTCGATTCCGGCGCGCGCGGTGGCTCGCCCTCATGGCGCGCGCCGCGCCAGCGCACGCATGAAGGTCGCGTGATCGACGTTGCCGCCCGAGCAGACCACGGCCACGGCGCGGCCTTTGACCGGCAGCTTGCCGGTGAGCGCCGCCGCCAGCGCCACGGCGCCGCCCGGCTCGACCACCAGCTTGAATTCGCGAAACGCCAGCTCCATGGCGTCGAGCACCTCGTCGTCGCTCACGACGAGGCCCGGCCCCAGCACCTTCAGGGCGAGCGCGAAAGTGATGTCGCCCGGCGTCGGCGCCAGCAGGGCGTCGCAGATCGAGCCGGTGAGCTTGTCGTTCGTCTGCTTGGTGCCGGCTGCGAGCGAGCGCGCGAGATCGTCGAAGCCCGCCGGTTCGCCGGCATGCACCGTCGTCGTCGGGCTGATCCCCTTCACGCCAAGCGCGACGCCGGTCGACAGGCCGCCGCCCGAGCACGGCGCCGCCACGGCATCGAGCGTGACTCCCAGCGCCTGCGCCTGTTCGGCGATTTCCAGGCCGGCCGTGCCCTGGCCGGTCAAGATCCAGGGATGATCGTAGGGCGGCACGATGGTGGCGCCGGTCTCTTCGGCAATGCCCTGGCCGATCGCCTCGCGGCTGTCCTTGACGCGATCATAGAGCACGATCTCGGCGCCCGATGCGCGCGTGTTGGCGACCTTCAGCGCCGGCGCATCGGCGGGCATGACGATGGTGGCCTTGGTGCCCAGCAGGCGGGCCGCCTCGGCCAGCCCCTGCGCATGGTTGCCCGACGACCAGCCGACGACACCCTTCTTGCGGTCGGCCTCGCTCATCGACGCCAGGAAATTATAGGCGCCGCGCAGCTTGAACGAACCGGTGCGCTGCAGGCACTCGGCCTTCAGGAACAGACGACCGCCCAGCATGGCGTTGACCCGCGCGTTCTCGAGCAGCGGGGTGCGAATGGTGACGCCTTCGAGACGGCGGGCAGCGGCTTGGACATCGGCGAAAGTCGGAAGCGAGGACATGGGACTCATTCAACTCGGGCAGGAGGGACCAAAAAAAGGCCTCACCCTCAGGAGGCGCGTAGCGCCGTCTCGAAGGGTGGGGAGCAGTATCGGTGTTGCCCATCCTTCGAGACGCACGCCTGCGGCGCGCTCCTCAGGATGAGGTGGTGCGGTAAACACTACGAAACACCGAGCAGCGTCGGAAGTTGCGAGAGATCGCGGAGCTGCGCGACGGGCTTGCCGGGCAGATTGTCGTCGGGCGCACCGGCGCGGTTGACCCACACGGTGCGGAAGCCGAAATGCGCCGCGCCGTGCGCGTCCCAGCAATTCGACGACAGGAAGCAGACCTTGTCGGGCGCGACGCCGCAGCGCGCCTCGACCAGGCGATAGACCTCGGGCGCCACCTTGTAGACGCCGACCGCATCGACGCTCAGCACCGCCTCGAAGCGGTCGGCCAGGCCCGACGCCGCCACCATGGGGTCCAGCATCCCGGGGTTGCCGTTGGACAGGATCGCCAGCCGCAGGCCGCTTTGCTTCAGCCGGTCGAGCATCGCCGGCACCTCGGGGAAGGGATCGAGGGCGAGATAGGCATTCATCAGCTTGGTCCGGACCGCCGGATCGGCGATGCCGTGGGCGGCCAGGCAATGGTCGAGCGCCTCGCCCGTCACCTGCCAGAACGGGGCATAGGCACCCATGCTGTTGCGCAGCCACGTGTATTGGATCTGTTTTAACCGCCACAGGTCGGCCAGCGCATCGGCCTTCGGCCCGATCGCGGCGCGGTGGCGGGCGACCGCCGAATTGAAGTCGAACAGCGTGCCATAGGCGTCGAACACGCAGATCTCGGTGCCGGCGAGGGTGGCGGTCATTCCTCTCTCCTGTCCTGGCGCGCGAAAATCCTCACCCTGAGGAGGCCCGCAGGGCCGTCTCGAAGGGTGGGAAGCTGTCTTGGCGTCGCCCATCCTTCGAGACGCGCCCCTGCGGGGCGCTCCTCAGGATGAGGGAGTTTTTGCATGAACACCTGCGGTCTCATCCTGTAGGCTAACAAGCATGTTCATCGCCATCGTTCAAATCCCCATGACCAAGCGCCCGCGCGATGCAGCCGTTGCGGCGGCCGAGAAATCGGCGCCGACCTATACCGCGCTCCGTGCCAAGGGCCTGGTGCGCAAGTACTACCTCAACGGCCAAGCCGGCGGCGGCGGGGTCTATCTCTGGAAATCGGAAGCCGAGGCGCGCGCCTGGTATACGCCGGAGTGGGAAAAGCGCATGGAGGCGGTGTTCGGCGCCAAGCCCACCGTCACCTACTACGACAACCACGTCGTCGTCGACAATGAGGCCGACAAGGTTCGAATCGAGGATTGAGTTCATCGGAGCGCGCAACTCCAGTTGCGCGCTCCGATGAGTGCCTGAAAACGGGAGAGAAGATATGCAGAAGCGCAGACTCGGTCGGACGGGCCTGGAAGTATCGGTGCTGGGCTACGGCGCCGGCGCCGTCGGTGGGCTGTTCACCAAGGGCACGGCGGCCGACCAGTCGCGCGCAGCGGGCCGCGCCATCGACGCCGGCATCAACTATTTCGACACCGCCTCGACCTACGGCGCCGGCGAATCGGAGCGCAACCTCGGCCGCGCGCTCAACAGCCTGAAGGCCGACGTGATCGTCGGAACAAAATTCAGGCTGGCCGCGCCGCACCGCGCCAATGTCGCGGCCTTCGTGACGCAATCGCTGGAAGAGAGCCTGAAGCGCCTGGGCCGCGACCATGTCGATCTCCTGCAACTGCACAATCCGCTGGTCGCCATGGATGCCGGCGACCGGCTCGCCATCGAGATCGCGCTGAACGAGGTGGCGCCGGCGCTGGAGAAGCTCAAGAAGTCCGGCAAGACGCGCTTCATCGGCTTCAGCGGCGTCGGCGAGCCGCCGGCGCTGCACCAGGCGGTCGAGTCGAAGCTCTTCGACACCGTCCAGGTCGTCTACAACGCGCTCAATCCCAGTGCCGGCGGGCCGGCGCCCAAGGGCATGCCCGGCCTCGACTATGGCCGCCTGCTCGACAAGGCGAAGGCGGCCGACATGGGCACCATCATCATCCGCGCGCTCGCGGGCGGGGCGCTCTCCGGCACCGCCGACCGCCATCCGCTCGCCATGCAGGATGTCCCGCCGATCGGCTCGGCGCTCGACTTCGCCACCGACGTGGCGCGCGCCAAGCTGCTGGAGCCGCTGGTGCGCGAGGCCGGCGCCACCAGCCTCACCGAACTCGGCGAGCGCTTCGTGATCTCCCATCCCGCCGTCTCGACGATGCTGATCGGCTACTCGACGCTGCAGCATCTCGACGAGGCGATCGCCGCGGTGAACAAGGGACCGCTGCCGGCGACGGTGTTGAAGCGGATTGGTTGATTCGTATCAAGTACGGACGCTAGCGGACTCAACACCGTCCCTCCTTGATCAATGTCGCTCGCGCAACCGGTGCGAGGCCACCGGATGATGGCGTCCGGCTGAACAATTGCGACGGCGCTCAACACTCGAGTGAGGTTTCCCGCGCCCCGGACGGAACGTCGAACCCGCGCTGGTCGACTTGGTCGCTGATGCGACGCATTTGGTCTAGTGTCGCCAGGAAAGTCACTTGGAGGATGGAGTGATGGCCGCCAATCCGAGCCCAAACCCGGCGCCAGAGGCCGTGCAGCATGCCATAGAGGAATACCTGGGCGATCTCGCCGCGTACTTCACTCAGCACAACATTACATATACCGCCACGTGCGACGTCGTAGCGGGAACTTCTGTCGACAATCAGATCTGGGAGGCCGGCGTGCAGCCCGACGCGACGATGTTCGTCGGCAGCGCGATAAAGACTTTCATACTGGCCGAATTTCTGCGCAGCGACCTGCCCGAGACGGCCCCCGCCGTCATCGACGACACTATCCGTTCGATCAGCAGCTCCGTCTTCGGCGATGAGACCCTCGCCGGCCAGCCGGAGCCCGATATGAAGCTCGACGGCAAGACCCTGATGCGCAACGTGCTCGAAGCGATGATCAGCCACAGCGACAATACCGCGACCGACTCGGTTCTGGCTGCCGTAGGCGTCGACCAGGTACGAGAGCTGATAAGCCAGGTGGGATTGTCTTCGGTGGAAATCCCCGAATCGACACGTCGGCTGTTCGCCTATCTCGCCTCGGGGCAGAATGCCGACGTCGATTGGGAGACACTGAACGAGTACGTGGACAATCCGCCCGACAAGCAGGATCCGATCAACGACGTACAGTCCATGCTCGCCTCCGCGGCGGACATGGTGCGGTGGTATCAGACGGCTCTGCAGGACCCGAGCTTCTTCGACGCCGGAGATCTCGCGGAGTTCAAGCGCATATCGGCGATGGCCGACGCCCTTCACAGGATCGTGCCCGACAACCTCGCCTCGTTTGGAAAAGGCGGCAGCATCACCTGGAACAATTTCAGCTGCATCAGCGTGTCGGGGCAGATGGAAATGCCGACCATGGATCCGGGGCGGCCATGGGTGCCTTTGACCTTCAGCTTCAATATCAATTGGGGGAGAGAGGACCAGCAGACGTTCAACGACGTTGCTGGCATTCTTGTGAACACCGCCAAGGATGTTCTCAAAGCGTCCCTGGACGATTTTTTTTGGACCGTGGTCAACTTCGCCCTGACCGTCGCGGCCGACAATCTCACGGGCACGTCCGGCCGCGACGACTTCGCCGGACCGGGCGGCGGGTTGGATTCCCTTCATGGCCTCGGCGGGGACGATTCGTTCCACATCCGGGCCAGTCAGACGGGGCTCATCAGTGGCGGCGACGGCTACGACACGGTTCATGCCATCGACAGCCAACTCGACAGCGGACTGACCTTCGATACGGTGGAGGCGCTGAACGCCTCGGAGACGAGCCTCCACGCCACCGTGGCCCAACTCGTGCAGTTTTCCCGCATCGTTCCGGCGGCCGGCGGCCCGCATTTTGACGTGGTTCTGCAGAATGCGGGAGGCGAGCTGGATTTCTCGAGCCGGTTCGTCTCGCCGGTCCTGCTGCGCGTCGACGCGGCCGGGACGAGTTCGGGGGTCGTCCTGGTCGGCACGGCGCACGACGACAGCCTCTCGGGGTCGTCATTCAACGACACTCTCGTCGGCGGCACGGGCAACGATATGTTGAATGGCAGGATCGGCGCCGACACGCTGTCCGCCGGAGATGGCGACGACAGCCTGCTGATCGACAGCCAGGATGTCGGCATTGCCGGCGGCGCCGGCTTCGATTCTGCGCTTGTGCAGACCAGCGCGGCGGTAACGCTGAACATGGGAACGGCGTCGATCGAATGGGCCCGGGGCAATGACGGTGCCGATACGTTCGATGCCGCGAGCCAGACCGGCGCCGTCTACATCTACGGCATGGGGGGTGACGACACGATCACCGGCTCGGCCCTCGGCGATTTCCTCGACGGCGGTGACGGCATCGACATTCTGGCCGGCGGCGACGGTGCTGACCTCCTGTTCGGCAATGGCGGCTCCGATGTCATGCTGGGACAGGGCGGCGACGATTCCCTCGTCGAAATGGGCGGCGACAGCCAGATCGACGGCGGCGCCGGCTTCGACTCGCTGTTCGTCTGGTCCGACTCAGGACTGACGCTCAACCTCGCGACGGCCTCGATCGAATGGGTGCAGGGCTCCGTGCTCGGTGCCGACACGCTCAATGGTGCAGGCAATACCGTGAACACCTTCCTCTATGGCTGGGGCGGGAATGACACGCTGACGGGTGGTTCGGCCGACGACTATATCGCCGGCGGCGCCGGCAACGACATACTGACCGGCCGGGCCGGCAATGACACGCTGATCGGCGAAGCGGGCGTGAACCAGTATGTGTACACCGCCACCGCCTGGGGCGCCGACACGATCCATTCGTTCCATCCCAATGCCGACAAGCTGGATTTCACGGCGGTCGCGGCCATCGACTCCTTCGCGGACTTCACGACATTCGAGTGGGATCCGGGCAACCTGGGCTACACCTCGACGACGCTGTTCTATGCCGACGGTGGCACGACCAGCGCGATCACGCTGATCGGCGTGCAGGTGGCGAGCCTCTCGAATGCGGACTTCCTGTTCGCCTAGGCGACCCTGATGTGCGGCCTATGTGCGGCTTGAGCCACGTCGGGAGGGAGGGAACCCAGCAACTGCAGCCTGCGTAGCAGTAGCAAGAGCCCTATGGCGGCACCCAAGCTGGGCAGGGCTATTCCAATTTCTGGAAAGCGCGCGCGTCTGGACGCTATCCTGGCCGCAGCGCCGCCGCCGCGTTCGACGATGCGGCCACCGATGCCTGCGGCGCCATTGTCGCCAGCGCCGGCTATTCGCGCCGCAAGCTGCTCGACCGCATGATCGCGACCCAGGCGCTCGTCCATCGCGCCTCGCTGGTGACCATGAATGCTGGCGACTACGCCGACATTCCGGAACTGGCGCTGCTGGCCCAGTAACCCCCTTCGAAAATCGTCGCCCGCCGGCTAAAATGTCCGCCGGAGGGCTTGCGGATGGCGAAGGGCGTGACGAGGCGGGTGTGGGTCAAGGTCCTGGCGGCCGAGGAGAAGGCGGCCATCGCCGCGCGCTGCGAGCGCCTGATCGCCGAGACGCTGAAGCCGCGCTTCGTTCCCGAGATCCGGCCGACCAAATTCAACTATCCGGTCGACATGTCCGGTAGGGGGCGGGGCAGCAAGTACAGTTTCATCGTGCGCTTTCGCTCGGGCTGGCCGGACAATACCGGGGAGGAGTTCGATGCCGCCTACGCTCGCCTCGACCACGTCGAGGAGCGCTTGGACGAGCTCTGCTTCGACGTGATGTGGCACCGGCACACCGGGCAATGGTGGCGCCTCCATGCCGCCGTGCCGCTCGACGAGGCGCTGCGGCTCGTCGAGACCGATCCGGTGTTGCGGTCGCCGGTATGAAAGCGCCGCGCCAGCCCCGCTTCGACACTGCGGCCTTGCGCACGCAGGCCGGCGCCAAGGTGTTCGCCCGGGGCGAGGAATATCATCGCGACGGCCAGGTCGAGATCCTGTCCATCGAGCGCGACCGCGTGCTCGCCCAGGTCATGGGCTCGGAAGACTACCGCACGGTGCTCGCGGGCAGTGGCAAGAAGATCGGCGGCGAGTGCTCGTGTCCGGCCTACGGCGACTGGGGCTTCTGCAAGCACATGGTCGCCACTGCGCTCGCCGCCAACGAGGCGGGCGACGACAGCCGGACGGAAGGGCCGACCGCCCTCGATCGCATCCGCGCGCACCTGAAGCAAAAGGCGTCGATGCCTTGGTCGACATGGTCGTCGATCTCGCCGAGCGCGACACGGCGCTGTTCCGCAAACTGGATGTGGCCGCCGCGGCCGCGGCGGTCAATGGCGACGCCAAGAGCCTCGAAAAGAAACTGCGGCGGGTGATCGACGGCGCTACCCGCACGCGCGGCTTCGTCGATTTCGGCGAGGCGGAAGACTGGTCCGCGAACGTGGACGCCGCCCTCGGCGCCATCGCCCAGCTCGCGACCGGCCGCCACGCCGGCCTCGCCATGAAGCTCGCCGCCCATGCCATCGACCGTATCGAGGGGGCGATCGAGGAGATGGACGATTCCGACGGCCATTGCAGCGGGTTGCTCGAGCGCGCCGGTAACATCCACCTCGACGCCTGCCGCGCGGCGAAACCCGACCCGGTCGAACTCGCCCGCGATCTCTTCCCCCGCGAACTGGACGGCGAATATGACGCGTTCTACCGGGCCGTCGTTCGCTATGCCGAAGTGCTGGGGACAGCGGGGCTCGCCGAATATCGTCGCCTTGCCGCCGAGGCTTGGGCGAAGTTGCCGCCACCCACGCGAAAGCGGGAAGGCGGGGAGGACCCCTTCCGGCTGATCGGCATCCTCGATTTCTTTGCCGAGCGCGACGGCGACGTCGAGGCGCGCATTGCGCTGCGCACCAGGAACCTGTCCTCGCCGGGACACTACCTCCAGTTGGCCGAGTTCTGCCTGGCCCAGGGCCGCAAGGAAGAGGCGTTGCGGCGGGCCGAAGAAGGCCTCTGGATGTTCGAGGACGGGCGGCCGGACGAGCGGCTGGTGCTGTTCGTCGTCGGACTCCTCGTGAAAGCCGGCCGGAAGGAAGAGGCCGCCGTCCACCTGTGGAAGGCCTTCGAGAAGGCCCCGGGCCTGGAACTCTACCGGCGGCTTCGGAAATTCGCCGGCCAAACCGCGCGCGAACGTGCTCTTGCGCATCTCGACGCGCGGCTGGCCGTGGACAAATCTATGCAGCGGGACCCCTTGGCCGCGGTTCTCATCCGGATTCTGATGGAGGAGAAGATGTTCGACGCGGCATGGGCGGCCGTGCGCAAGCACCGGCACATGGGGCAATATCTCGAGGGCGCCCTCGCCGAGGCGAGCGAGAAGACCCATCCGCAGGAGGCGCTCGCGGTCTATGCCGGGCAGGTCGAATTTCACGTTGGCGTCGGCGGCAACCCGAGCTACGAGACGGCCTGCCGGTTGATTGCCCGTATGTCCGGACTGCGCGACGCCGAGAGCCAGACAGCCTACGTGAGGGCGCTCAAGGAGCGCCACCGGCTCAAGCGCAATTTCATCAAGCTGCTGGGGTGACGCCATGCGGCGCGCCAAGATCGACGAACAGAACGGCTACCTCCTGCGCCAGCAGCGCCAGTTCCGCATGGCCGCCGACGTGGTGACGGATGCCTTCGCGGCCTTCGCGGAAGTGCGCGCCGTCGCCGTGATCGGCTCCGTTGCCCAGAAGTTGTGGAAGGAGGTGCCGCGTTTCCGCGAGTTCCGCAGCGCGCGCATCGAGGTCTGGCACGAATGCAAGGATCTCGATCTGGCGGTCTGGCTCGACTCCCAGGAGCGGCTGGGGGTGCTGCGGTCCGCCCTCGCGCGAGCCCTGAAGCTCGCTCTGGCGGCAGGAACCGGCATCAGCGTCGCCGACCATCAGGTCGACGTGTTCCTGTTCGAGCCGGTGAGCGACCGCTATCTCGGCCGGCTCTGCCACTACAACCGCTGCCCGAAGGAAAAGCCCGATTGCTTCGTTCCCGGCTGCGGCACGATCCCTTTCAACAAGCGCGTCGATGGGTTCGAGGTCCATGCCGACATCCTGGCCTCGGCGCTTCACGCCATGCTCTACGTCCGCGGCGAGGGACGCCTGCGTTCGGCCTTCGACCTGCCGTCGGTCGACGACTGAGAAGAGGTCCGGCCTCGAGGCGACGCGGACACTCCGCCGCTAGCACTGCTAGCATGGTGAGCGGCCAACAAAATTCGACAGGTTCAGCAGGTTCTGCTATAAATTTCTGATAGGCTGGCGCTTCGCATGTGTGTGCGGGCGCCGGCCTTTTTTGATTCCGGCAAGACCTGCCCGCGGTCGCCCGCGGGTTCGCGCTATGCGCCTTGGTGAAGCCGCTGCGAGTCCTGACTCGTGGACAGATAAAACGACAAGCCCGGGCCTTCTTCCCGTCCAGCCCCTCTGGTCGGCCGTCAGGGAGGCGCATCGAACGACGCCGGTCCACCGGCGCGCCGGGCAGCATTCCAGCGGGGATGACGGCCGAACGCAAGGAACGAAAGAATGAGTCCGCGACACGAATCGGGGACAGGCATGGGCCCAACTCCGGGCCCAACACACCCACGTTTCAGGTGGGCCCGCCGAGCGCGGGGAAAGATTGAATTTGCTGGTTCTCTGGCGGCTGGAGAGCCGAATTTCGGGGTGTCGGGTTGGGCCCAATTTCAAATGTTGGGCCCGCCTCGATGGTCGCGGCGTCACCGCGCGAGCGCGTCCCTGGTCCAGCGCTCGATGGCGCTCGCATCCAGGACGCCGGACTGGCGGGCGATTTCCTTGCCGTGCTTCAGGAGGATCATCGTCGGAATGCCGCGGATGGCGAAGCGGCTGGCAAGTTCCTGTTCGTCGTCGGTGTTGACCTTGGCCAGGCGGACGGTGGGTTCCAGGCGGCCGGCCGCCTTCTCGAACTGCGGCGCCATGGCCTTGCAGGGGCCGCACCACGGCGCCCAGAAATCGACCAGCACCGGGATGTCGCTTTTGGCCGCATGCGCCTCGAAGCTCCTGGCGTCCAGGGCGACGGGATGCCCGGCGAACATCGGCGAGCCGCAGTGGCCGCATTTGCCGGCGTTCCCCGCCGCCAGTTTTTCACGCGGGAAGCGGTTGAGGGTGCTGCAGGCGGGGCAGGCGAGGATGAGGGCTTCGGTCATCACGAACCTCGATGATTGTTGGTGAGGATGCCCGCGGCACGGCCGCCTGGCTTTGACTCGAATCAAGGCCGCCCCTGCGCGCGACCCCATGATGAGGTGGCGAGGTGAATGCCATGAGCGAACAGGTCTCCGTCACGATCACGCGCCAGGACAAGTATCGGTTCCTGGTCGATTTCGGATCCGGCATGCCGACGTCGGTGGCCGACGAGCCGGCGCCGCTGGGCGACGGGACGGGTCCGTCGCCGTCGCATCTGCTGGCGGCCGCCGTCGCCAACTGCCTCTCCGCGAGCCTTCTCTTCGCGCACGGGAAGTTCAAGGAAGATCCGGGGCCCCTGAAGGCGACTGCGGTCTGCCGGTTTGGGCGCAACGACAAGAACAGGCTGCGGATCGTGGGCATCGACGTCACGCTGACGCTGGGCGTGGCGCCCGAGACGCTCGGCCATCTCGACCGCGCCTTGGCGCAGTTCGAGGAGTTCTGCACGGTCTCCCAGAGCGTGAAGGCTGGCATTCCTTTCACGGCCACGGTCGTGGCGCCCGACGGTCGCGTGCTCAAGTCGGGTTGAGGCCCGCATGTGTGAGCTGTTCTGCCTGTCCAGCCGCCTGCCGACCCGCGTCACCTTTTCGCTCCGGAAGTTTGCCGAGCGCGGAGGATTGGGCGGCCACAACGTCGATGGCTGGGGCGTTGCCTTCCACGACGGGCGCGAAGTGCGCCTCTACAAGGAGCCCGAGCCGGCGGGCGACAGCCCCTGGCTCGCCTTCATCCAGGAACGTCGCCTGCCGACGCGCCTGTTGATCTCGCACATTCGCCACGCCACCCGCGGCGCCCTTTCGTTGGCCAACACCCAGCCGTTCGCGCGCGAACTCGGCGGGCGGACGCACCTGTTTGCGCACAACGGCCGCCTGGAGGACATCGATGATCGGTTCGCCGCCTCGAAGCTGCGCTTCCGCCCGCTGGGCGACACCGATTCGGAAATGGCTTTCTGCCTGCTGCTGGAGCGCCTGTCGCCCCTCTGGGATGGCGGTGACGTCCCGCCGTTCGCTGCAAGGCTTGCCGCCGTGACGGACTTTGCCGCCGACCTGCGGCCACTCGGGCCCGCCAACTTCCTCTACAGCGACGGCGAGTTCGTCTTCGGCCACGGACACCGCCGCACGCAGGCCGACGGAACCATCGCGCCGCCGGGACTGTGGTGCCTCCAGCGCGCCTGCACCGTCGATGCCGATGCCGAAGCGCTGGCGCCGTCCGGCGTCACCATCGAGCCGGGCGCCGGGCCTCAGGAGATCACGCTTCTGGCCAGCGTCCCCGTGACCGGCGAACAATGGCGACCGCTCGCCGAGGGCGAGATCGTCGTCGTTGCCGACGGTCAGGTCGTGCCGGCTGCCTTGCCGTCGTCGCGCAGCCAGACGTAGATCGCCGGGATCACCAGCACCGTGAGCGCCGTCGAGGACGCCAGCCCGAACACCATCGAAATCGCCAGCCCCTGAAAGATCGGGTCGGTGAGAATGAAGGCAGCGCCGATCATGGCCGCCGCCGCGGTCAGGAAGATCGGCTTGAAGCGGATGGCGCCTGCCTCGAGCAGCGCGTCGCGCAGCGCGGCCCCCTCGGCGCGGCGATGCTGGATGAAATCGACCAGCAGGATCGAGTTGCGCACGATGATGCCGGCCAGCGCGATGAAACCGATCATCGACGTCGCGGTGAAGGGCGCGCCGAACATCCAGTGACCCAGCACGATGCCGATCAGGGTGAGCGGAACCGGCGTCAGGATCACCAGCGGCAGGCGGTAGGAGCCGAACTGGGCAACGACCAGCAGGTAGATGCCGAGGATCGCCACGCCGAAAGCGGCGCCCATGTCGCGGAAGGTGACGTAGGTCACCTCCCATTCGCCGTCCCACAGCAACGCAGGCTTGGACTCGTCGGTCGGCTGGCCGTGATAGAGGATTTTGGGCGGCCCGGCCTTGCCCCAGTCGAGCTTGGCGATCTCGCCCTCGACGGCCAGCATGCCGTAGATTGGTGCCTCGAAACGGCCGGCCACTTCGGCCTGCACCATCTCGGCGAAGCGGCCGTCACGCCGGAAGAGCGTGTAGGAGGCGGGCTCGCGCTTGACCGTGACCACGTCACCCAGTTCGACGTTTGCGCCCTGGCGTCGCGTGCCGCCGGCGGGGAGCGGCGTCGACAGGATGCGTTCGCCCAGCCACTCGGCGCTGCGCGGCAGCTTGACCACGATCTCGATCGGCTTGGCGTTGTGGCTGCGCTGCGAGTAGCCCACCTTCACCCCGCCGATGATGGCGGCGATGGTGTCGTACACCGCCTGCTCCTCGACGCCGTAGAACTCGAGGCTCTCCTGGTTGATCGAGAAGCGCAGGCGCTCGCCCGGCGGGCGGAATGTGTCGTCGAGGTCGACGACGAACGGCACCTTCTCGAAGGCCTCGCGAACCTTCGTCGCCGTTTCGCGGCGCGTCTTCTCGTCGGGGCCGTAGATTTCGGCCAGCAGGGTGGCGAGCACGGGCGGACCGGGCGGCACTTCGACCACCTTCACCACGCTGCCCGCGGGGCGGTCGAGTCCCTCTAGCCGCTTGCGCACGTCGAGGGCGATGGCGTGGCTGGCCCGGGCGCGCTTTGCCTTGGGAAGGAGGTTGATCTGGAGGTCGCCCTGCTGTGGAGAGACCCGGAGATAGGAGTGGCGGACCAGGCCGTTGAAATTGAAAGGTGCCGCCGTGCCGGCATGGACCTGGATCGAGGTCATCTCGGGCAGGTCTTTCAGCCGGCCGGCAGCGGCCGTGAGGATGCGATCGGTCTCCTCGAGCGTCGTGCCCTGCGGCAGGTCGACGACGACCTGGAGTTCGGACTTGTTGTCGAAGGGCAACAGCTTGACCGCGACGTCGCGGGTGAAGAAGAGGACGCAGACGGCCAGCGTCGCGACGCCGACCGCCAGCAGGAAGCGGCCGGCACGGCGGCGGCCCTGCAGCAGCGGGCTCGCCACCTTGAGGTAGAGTCTGCCAAGGCGTCCGCCGTCGCTGTGGCCAGCCCCCGCCGCGGCTGGTGGGGCCTTGGCGAAATGGCGGCCGGCGACGCGGTAGAGCAGCCAGGGCGTGATGACCACGGCGACGAAGAACGAGAATATCATCGCCATCGAGGCGTTGGCCGGGATCGGGCTCATGTAGGGTCCCATCAGGCCGCTCACGAACATCATGGGCAGCAGTGCCACGATGATGGTGAGCGTCGCCACGATGGTCGGGTTGCCGACCTCGGCCACGGCCTCGATCGCCGCGGTCTTGAGGTCAGTTCCGCCGCGCGCCTGCCAGTGCCGTACGATGTTCTCGACCACGACGATGGCATCGTCGACCAGGATGCCGATCGAGAAGATCAGGGCGAACAGGCTGACGCGATTGATGGTGTAGCCCATCAGCCACGAGGCGAAGAGGGTGAGCAGGATCGTGGTCGGGATCACCACCAGCACGACGGCGCCCTCGCGCCAGCCCACGGTGACTGCGATCAGCAGCACGATCGACAACGTGGCAAGTGCCAGATGAAACAACAGTTCGTCGGCCTTCTCGGTCGCGGTCTCGCCGTAGTTCCGGCTGACCGTCACCGTGACGTCGTCGGGTACGAGACCGCCCTGCACCGTCTTCAGCCGCGCTAGGATCTGGTCGGCGACGATCACGGCGTTGGCGCCGCTGCGCTTGGCAAAAGCCAGGGTCACCATCGGACGGCGTTCGAGTTCGCCCGAGGCGGCGCGGGCCAACGTCCAGGTGCGGTGGCCCGGTTCGGCGGCGCCGACGACGATGCTGGCGACGTCCTTTACATAGACCGGGCGGCCGTCGCGCGAGGTGAGCAGGAGGAGGCCGACATCCGGCACGCCCTGCAGGGTCTGGCCGACGACCACCGGGACGTTCCGGTTGAGCTGGCGAAAGGCCCCGACCACGAAGGAACGGTTGGCGTTGGCCAGCTTGTCGACGAACTGGTTGAGAGTGATGCCATAAAGAGCCAGCCTTTCTGGATCGGGCTCGACGCGGATCTGGTTGGGGCTGCCGCCGACGATGTAGCTGAGGCCGACATCGTCGACCTTGACGAGTTCGTGCCTGAGTTCGTCGGCGATCTGGAAGAGGCCGTTGTCGGTCCAGCGTGCGGCAGCGGCGGCCTTGGGCTCGAGCGTCAGGGCAACGATCGCCACATCGTTGATGCCGCGGCCGACGATCAGAGGCTCGGGGATACCCTTGGGCAGGTCGGCGATGTTGGCCCGGATCTTCTCGTGAATACGCAGGCGGGCCGTGTCTTCCGACGTGCCGACGAAGAAGCGTGCCGTCACGAGCACCGAATCGTCCTGCGTGAACGAGTAGACATGCTCGACGCCGGCAATGGCCTTGATGATGTCCTCGAGCGGCTTGGTGATCAGTTCGATGGCGTCGCCGGCCTTGTAGCCGTTGGCGGTCACCAGGATGTCGACCATCGGCACGCTGATCTGCGGCTCCTCCTCGCGTGGCAGGGCGAACAACGCCAGCATGCCCACCAGCACGGCGGCCACGAGGAAGAGGGGCGTCATGGGCGAGGAGATGGACGCCCGGGTCAGGGCGCCGGAAATGCCGAGCTTCATGGCTTGACCACCAGGTCGCCCACATTGAGTCCCGACAGCACCTCGACGCCGCCGTCGACCGGCAGGCCGAGCTGGACCACGACCTCGGTGCCGTCCTTCAGTTTCACGTAGCTGACGCCGTAGCGCCGGTAGACGAGGTCGGCCGGGACGATCAGAGCGTCGCGCTTGCCGGTGGCGACATAGACCCGCGTGCGTTCGCCGACGAAAAAGTCGCCCAGCCCATCGACTTCGGCGTCGGCGATCACCCGGCCCTGGTCGATCTGCGGGTAGACCAGCCGCACGCGGCCCTGCCGCAGCGTCTCCTGGTCCTGCTGCTGCAGGCCGCGGCTGCCCACCAGGATCGTGTCGCCCGCCTTCATGAAGCGGGCATGCCGCTCGGGGAGCTGCAGGCGCAGGATGTAGTTGTCGGTGGCCAGGGTGGCGATCGCTTCGCCGGGCAGCACGACGCTGCCGACGGACACGGGGACCTTGAGGACTCGGCCCGCGGCTGGCGCCAGCACGGCGCCCTCGGTCGATTGCTGCTCGACGACCTCGCGGTCGGAGCGCAGGGCGAGGAAGGTTCGTTCGGCGACGTTGAGGCGCGTACGCGCCTGGTCGAGCTGGGCCTGCGAGACTGTGCCGGATGTCCGGAGCTGCTCGATGCGGTTGAGGTCGATCTGGGCCTGCTCGCGGGCCGCGCTCTGCGCCTGGATGCGCGATTCGAGCGCCTGGACCTGCAGCGCGAGCTTGGGATCCACCACCAGGGCGATGCGGTCGCCGGCGGCGACCTGGTCGCCCTCGCGCACCGCGAGGGCGGTGATGGTGCCGCCGATCCGCGCGCGGGCCGGCAATTCGCGGACCGGCTCGACCGTGGCGATCACGGCCTTGCGGTCGTCGACCTGCTGGCGGGTCACGGTCTGCTGGGCGGCGGCGGGCTGGAGGAGGCCGGCCATCAGCAGCAGGGCGGCGGCGGTCTTGCGGATCATTCTGCGTTCCCTCGGGTGGCGGGGCCCTGTGTCGTGGATTCCCGTGTAGTGGGCTTGACAGATATATTAGTAAAAACTAAATTAGCAAGTATGAATGTAGATGAACTTCGATCCCGCGCCGGCGAAGCGGCTTCCTTCCTGAAGTCGATCGCCAACGACCGGCGTCTGATCATCCTGTGCGAACTCGTGAAGGGCGAACGCAGCGTCGGCGAACTTGAGGCCGTTGCGGGTCTCAGCCAGTCGGCGTTGTCGCAGCATCTCGCCAAGCTGCGCGAGGCCAGGCTGGTGAAGACCCGCCGGGAATCGCAGTCGATCTACTACTCGTTGGCCGATACCGGCGTCAGCAAGGTGATCGGCGTTCTGCACGATGTCTATTGTCGGCCGGCGCGTCGCCGGTAACGTGAAGAGGAGAGAACCATGTCGATCGACCGCGCCGTGATGGCCTTTGCAGGAGTGATGATCCTGGCGAGCCTGGTGCTGAGCCAGCTCCACAGCCCCTACTGGCTGCTGTTCACCGCCTTCGTCGGGCTCAATCTCCTGCAGGCCTCGTTCACCGGATTCTGTCCGGCGGCGATGATCTTCAAGCGCCTCGGCTGCAAGGCTGGCAACGCCTTCTCCTGACGCCGGGCGCCACGCAACCCTGCTGCGCTCGATGGGGCGGCTCTGCTTCATCGATGCAACATGGCCGTTGGCCACACGAGTTCCTTGATGCATCGCAAGGACCGGTATTGCCGGATGTGAAACTTTTTCGCTTTGAAGATCGGAGGATGCCATGCCGAAGATCGTCGTCCTCGGTGGCGGAATCGGCGGAATCTCGATGGCCTACGAGCTGCGGACGGCCATCGGTCGTCAGGCGGACATCGTCGTCGTCTCCGAGTCCGAATGGTTTCATTTCGTGCCGTCCAATCCCTGGGTCGCGCTACGCTGGCGCAAGCCCGAGGACATCAAGGTCCACCTGCCCGAGGTGCTGACGAAGCTGGGCATCGGCTTCGACGCCACCGGTGCGAGGCGCTTGATTCCGGCCGAGAACGCCCTCGAGCTCAACGATGGCCGCCGGCTGTCCTACGACTACCTGGTGATCGCGACCGGGCCGGCGCTCGCCTTCGACGAGGTCCCCGGTCTCGGCCCCGATGCCAACAGTCTTTCGATCTGCCACGTCGATCATGCCGGCAAGGCAGCGGATCGATGGGAGCGCTTCTGCGAGGATCCCGGCCCGATCGTGGTCGGCGCCGTGCAGGGCGCGTCCTGCTTCGGCCCGGCCTACGAGTTCGCGCTGATGATGAGCACCGACCTGCGCCGCCGCAAAATTCGCGACCGTGTGCCGATCACCTTTGTCACCTCGGAACCTTATATCGGCCATCTCGGGCTGGGGGGTGTCGGCGACACCAAGGGCCTGCTCGAGTCGGTGCTGCGCGATCACGACATCAAGTGGGTGACCAGTGCCCGGGTCGACCGGGTGGCGTCGGATGCGGTCGAGTGCACGGAGATCGTGGCCGACGGCAAGCCCGGCCTACAGCATCGCTTTCCGGCCAAGCTCGCCATGCTGATCCCGGCCTTCCGCGGCGTTCCCTGCCTGATGGGCGACGACGGCAAGGGCCTGCCAGGGCTCGCCAATCCGCGCGGCTTCGTGGTGGTCGACAAGCACCAGCGCAACCCGACCTATGCGAATGTCTTCGCCGTCGGCGTCTGCATTGCCATCCCGCCCTACGAGCAGACGGCGGTGCCGGTCGGCGTTCCCAAGACCGGCTATATGATCGAATCGATGGTGGCGGCCGTCGCCGAGAACATCGCCGCCCTGATCGCCGGCCGGCCGCCGGTGCGCGAGCCCACCTGGAACGCCGTCTGCCTCGCCGACTTCGGCAACGACGGCGTGGCCTTCGTCGCGCTGCCGCAGATCCCGCCGCGCAACGTCAACTGGTCGAGCCGCGGCTACTGGGTGCACGCGGCCAAGGTCGGCTTCGAGAAGTATTTCCTGCGCAAGGTCCGCACCGGCGCCAGCGAGCCGGGCTACGAGCGCCTCGCCATGAAGCTGCTGGGCATCAATCGGCTGCGCCCCGAAAAGCCCAAAATACAGCCGCCTGAGCGGGCGGCCTGAAAGGAAACACGACATGACCTACTACATGAGCAAGACCCTCGCGCCGGGCTTCGACGAGGCGGTTCGGCGCACGACGGAGGCCCTCAAGGAGGAGGGCTTCGGCGTGCTCACCGAGATCGACGTGAAGGACACGCTGAAGAAGAAGATCGGCGTCGATTTCCGCCGCTACCGGATCCTGGGCGCCTGTAATCCCAAGCTCGCCTACGAGGCGCTGCAGCTCGAGGGCAACATCGGCACCATGCTGCCGTGCAATGTCGTGGTGCAGGAGGCGGCGGATGGCGGGATCGAGGTCGCGGCGATCGATCCCGTGGCCTCGATGATGGCGGTCGACAATCCCCGCCTCAAGCAGGCCGCCGAACAGGTCCGCGACAAGCTCCAACGGGTCGTGTCACGGCTCTGAGGGGTGAACGTGGACGGCGCTGGACTCCGCCGACTCGGCAATGCTGATCGGCCAGGCCCACAGATCGAGGTTGCGTGAGATGAACGCCGCGCCTTGATCCTAGCGGATTGTTGCCGGATAGCCGACCTGGTTGCAGGCCGTTTCCAGGCTCCGCATGACGTCCTCGCCGCGGCAGCAGGATCGGGGATGATTTCACATCCGATTAGGAGTTGCTTCGGCCCCGCTTCGGCCCGCTGAAAGCCGGGCGCATCACGGGTCCGAAAAGCGCGGGGCGGATGGCCAGCAGATAGATGCTCCAACCCGCCATCCAGATCATGACCGCGCCGGCGATGGGGTCGGGCCCCTGCGCAGGTACGAATGGCGCCAGCACCCGCACTAACGTCGCCAGCCAGATCAGAGCGAAGGCGACGAGGAGCGCGCGGCCTGCCGCCAGCGGCCCGCCTGTTCGCGCCATCGCTACCCGGCCGGAAACCGCGACGATCATCGTTCCCATCGCGCCCATGCTCAGCGCATGCACCGCATCTTTGAGGGAATAAAGATCGGGTCTCACCAAGGCCACTCCAGTCAAGACGAGTCCCACCGGCAGCCAGACCCAGGCGGCATGCAGCAAGAACAGCGAAGAATTCCGCCACGCCCGCAGGCTTTGCCAGCCGCGCATTCGCCAAAGCTGGAGCCCTCCCGCGGCAATGAGTCCGGTCCCGCCCCATGCATCAGGACTGACCAGCGCCGACACTGCGGCCAAGACAAGGCTTCCAGAGTAGAGGCCGCCATCGCGGTACCCGCTCCGTACAATCAGCGCCGCGTCAATATCGGGCAAGCTGTTGCGCGTAAAGGCGGGGATCGCGCGTCCGCCAACGACACTGATGAGAAAGGCAAACACCAAGACTGTGGCCAGGGGCACCCAAGGCAGGACGCCCGGTCCCTGCAGTTGCCCCACGAACAGTTCGTCGAGAGCCGTCAGCGCTGCCAACGCCAGAACCAGGCTCGCCTTGCTCGTCACCCGTGCCGCAATTAGTTCCCGCATCATCACAAATCCCAGCGCGATGAAGTAGCCGACCGCTCCCGCCAGCAACGCCGCGATGGGCAGGAAGTCGGCACAGACGAGACTTAACCGTGCCGTCAGCCACAGGCCTACGAGCATCTTGAGTTCCGAAGTGGATACCGGTGGTCGCCCCGTCCAACTGGTCAGCGCTGTCAGCACATAGCCACCGACAGCCGCGCCCCCGGTCGCGAACAAGAGTTCATGCGCATGCCATAGGCCCGGAGCAAAACCGAGCTGTCCGGGCCACAGCCAGATCGAAGGAACAAGAATCGCCCAGAGTCCCGCGAAAAGGAAAAAAGGTCGATATGCCGCCTGCCAGAGCGGGTGAATGGAACGGCCAGGATCGCCCGGCCCCTGCATCATGGCTTGTCGCCTTGAGATCGGCGCCGCAAGGGGACTTTGGCGCGCTGCCCTCGGCTATTGAGCGGCTTTCCCCGTTCTTGTCGGCACCAGCGCCGCACCAAGTCACCAACATTTCCGTTACATGACCGAACGAGCGACATCTTGCGCCTGGGCTTGGCCGGCAATCGATCTACGAACTCATGCTAGAAAAAAATAATGGCGTTGGCGTCGAGGGTCGGGTGCCGTGGCACGGCAGAAATTTCAACGCTGTCTTGCTCGAAGTCGCCAACGATGAAGATCACAAAGGACCTGGTCCAGGCGACGAAGGGGCGTCCACCATCAACCGAGCCGAATGTCTGCTCCATCTTTTCCAGCATTGGTCTAGCTTGTTCCCAGGACAGGAGGACGTTCGGCCCTTCGCGGTATTCGGTGTCGGTCGACTTGATTTCGCCAGCAACGAGTACGGCCTCGATCGGCTCACCCAGCTTTGCCGCTAAAGTTTCCGTTTCCTCTGCGATGGTCGGCATGTTGCATCCCGTCCCGGAACAGCCTTTGACCGTGCCAATGCTCAAGTGGGCGTTCGGCCTGAGCACATTGCGAGGAACAATGTATGATGTCGGCTCGAAAGCCTAGATCATGGGGCGATCTCGCCGCAGGTCGATCATCGGTCACGATGTCGCAGTGCTACAACCTGAAGCGGTGGCGCCGCGGGCCGACCCTCGCCTTGTTCGAGTTTCTATAAGTCTTTGTTGCAGAGAACGACCAAAGGCCTTCGCGTTTGTCGATACGGATGAAGTCACCCGTCCAACATCGCGGCTTTCCTGGTCTCGTCCATGTCACACGAGGCGCACTCCTTCACGCCCGTGAAAAAAGCCGTTGGATAATGGAATCGGCCCAACGAGGCGTTCGACTGACATCCAAGCCTCCTCGGCCGGGAGCCGATCGTCCAGAACGCCGCGGTACAGCTTGGCAAGTTCCACCATATCGGTGCGCTGCGGCGAGAGGCGAAAGCGACGAACCCCGGACTGTCTCAGCCGACCGAGTTCACGAAGCAGGCAACCATACGAGGATGACAGGGTCTGCACGCCGTTGACGGCCAGGAAATGCTCGCCGTCCAACGTGTCGACCGGCAGCCCGTCGGGATCCTCGCCACAAGCATAGAGACAGGCATCCTTGCTGCGGCCGTAGGCACGCGAGTGGTAGCAACGCGCCGAGACGGCGAGCGGCCAGCGGCCGAAGACCTGCACTTCGATGTCTGGGGCCGGCAGGCCGGCGAGCAAGCTGACGGACTCCGCCGGCAGTTCGACCGGCACCGTCACGCGAACGGCGCCGCCTGCCGCCAGCCGGACTGCCGTCGCCCTGTTGTACGTATTGACATAGGGGCCGACCGCGTGAGGCTGGCCCGACAGCAATGCGAGCGCCGCCACGTCGTTCGCCTCGACCAGGAAGCCCTCCATTGCGAGTGCGCCTTGGAGAAGCGCCACATCGCGGTCATCGACGATCAGCGCGGGAGTGGAAAGAACGACCTCCTTGCCGGCGGCGCGGAGGCGGGCGATCACGGCTTCATGGTGCGGAAGCGTGAAAGGCGCGCGCTTCGGGCAGATGATCTCGCCGATGCAAACGCTCTCCACGGGGGCTTCGTCGGCAATGCGAAAATAGAAGTCGCGCCATTCGTCGGCGGGCCAATGGTAGAGATGGGGCCCAAGCGTCAGCACCGGCTTCATCGCCAGCCCTTCCGATATGCGCCACTGGTGCCCTGCCCACCCTCGCTCAGCGCGGTCAAAGCCTGCGACGACGCGGGCCGCCCGGAAGCGGCGGCGTCGACTGCCGACCGCAATGCGCCCACGACCTGCGCGACATAGGCGCGCCCGCGCTGTCTTCCCTCGATCTTGAGGGCACGTACGCCGGCAGCGGCGAACTCCGGAATGAGTGGACGCGCATCGAGGCTGACCGGATCCTCGAACAGGTAGGTCTGCCTGCCACCCGCCTCGAAGCGTCCCTTGCACAAAGTTGGATAACCAGGACTTTCACCCGCGGCGAAGCGATTGATCGTGAAGTCGCCCAGGCGCGCAACCAGCGTATCGTCGATCGTCAGATACTGGACGTGGCTGGCCGGCGAGCAGACCCCGAAGGTGTTGGGCGAGCGTCCGGTCGCGTAGGATGAAAGCGCACAGCGCCCCTCGGCCATCGGGCAGAGCCCGCCATAGACGAATACTTCCGTCTCCACGCGCGCTTCCGCCGTGATCGCCTTGACCTGTGAAACAGTCAGAACGCGTGGCAGCACGGCACGGCTTATGCCGAACTCGCGCACGTAGTACTCGAGTGCCAGAGGGTGCGCCGCCGATGCCTGCACCGAGAGATGCCGCCGAAGCGCAGGATGATGTGCCGCTGCATACGCCAGGAGGCCGATGTCGGCGAGTATTACGGCGTCGACGCCGAGCGCCGCGGCATCGTCGACGGCCGAGCGCCAGGGGCCGTCATCGGCGACATGGGGGAAGGTGTTGATGGCCAGGTAGACCTTGCGCCCCCTGGCATGCGCGTAGGCAAGGCCCCGCCGGAGGTCGTCCCGGCTGAAATTCAGCCCCGGAAAGTTCCGGGCGTTCGTGGCATCGCGAAAGCCCAGATAGACCGTGTCGGCACCGGCATCGACGGCCGCCTCCAAGGCGGCCGGCGTGCCCGCCGGACAGACCAATTCCATTGTCGCCGCCGTCATCTTGGCGCGACCTCCGGCCCTTCCCGGTGTCGCGCCCTTCTTGGCGGGCGACGTTCGTCGCCGATCTCCTGCTGCAGACGTTGAAGCGTCACAGCTTGCCGCGCGAGTTCCTCACGCAGCGAGGCAGTGACGGCGGCCGTCAGCAGCGCGAGGTCTGCTTCCAGTCGGGTGTGGCCTTGGGCAAGCCGCCGCAAGGCACGAAGGCCGAAGCTGCGGAAAGGACCTCCAATCTGTCCCAGCAGGAGCTTTTCCAGTCCGATCTCCGCTCCGTCCATCGCGTTGCGGACGGCGACGATCAGCTCCATCTCGCCACTGACGCTCAGGCGGCGGGAAAAGAAAAGTGCATCGCCGTCGACCCGGCCTTCCGCCAGTGAAATCAGATCGGCCAGCCCCCCGCGCACCGTGGCATGGACGGACGGTGCCGGATCATCGTCCTGCGCAACGACTTCAATTCGCGGGGTGGAGTCGGTCAGCTCGAGAACGAATGCAAAGGGCAGGTCCGACGGGTCGAGCAGCAGCCGCTTGCCGGCAAGACCGACCAATCGCGCACTGACGTGGGGCTGTTGCCGCATGACGCTTCGGACGATCCGCTGCGCCAGCCAGCGCACAGGTCCGACGGGCAGAAATTCCAAAGGCCGCCCGAGAAGAAGGCTGGCGCTCAAGGGCACTCTCGAATCAATTCGCAGCATCACACTTTGGAATGCGTCAGGATTGTGGGTTGCCGACTATATGTTGGATGCTAGCGATCCGATGGAATGTTCGGCTTGACCCAGATCAATCAATTCCCTGAGTAGCCTCGCCGACGGCGGGATTTCACGGGGTGCGGCTTCCGGTGAACGACCGATCACGCCGAGTGTTCCGCGGTTGGAGCTGTTCCATCAGTACGGTTGTATGATGGAGCGATGATCCCTGACTTCGACGACGTCGGGTATACCTTCGATCGCGATGCGGGAAGGATCGCGAATAGCTTCGTCTTCGACGCTGCCGGTGAGTTCGACTATGCCGTCCGACACGGTGACCGTCGTCGCCCAGGGACTCGTTCCCGGTATGCTCAAAAGCGTCTCGATTACATGGTATCGGATCATGTCGTCGTCTCTGCTCGTGGGCCCGTGGGAGCCGTCCGGCCGCGCCGCCAGAGCGCGCATGATATCGGCCCTGCTCACGACGCCGACGAGCTTTGCTCCGCGCACGATCGGCACTCGCCTTATGTGATTGGCCTGAAGGGTCTTGACCACATCCGCCAACGAGGCGTCCTCCGGCAGCGTGACGACCTGTCCCGTCATCACATCGCGAGCATGCCTGCCGTCGGATTTCCTCCTGGCGATGCTCTCGTTCGCCCTTTTGCCGGACGTGCCGGGCGACGACGCATTCTCAAATCCGGTGCCCAACTCCCGCCGATGAAGCAGATCGCCTTCGCTCACGATGCCGACGACGGCGCCATGATCGGTCACCAGCACGGCGCTGATATGCCTGTCGGTGAGCAACTGGGCGATTCCGTGAACGGTGGTCTCCGGTCCCACGACGGTGAGATTGGTCGTCATTATGTGCTTTGCGCGAATCGTCAGATTAGAGCGCGGCGGGGGTGGGCTGCGACCATTTCTGGTCGGGGTGTTGGCTGTCGGGGTCACGTGAACCTCCTCTCATCCAACGGCATAACTCTGCCATGTTGCATAGAATAGCGGCCCGACAACTATCGTCCTTGATCTGCATCAACTGTCAGGATCATTTACCCATGATGCAGTTGCCCGCTCGACCAGGCAAAAGTCACCGACATGGGCACCATCATCATCGCGACCTGCAGGCGGCCCGCCGATCGGTTCGGCGCTGGACTTCGCGAGCCTCACCGCACTCGGCGAGCGCTTCGGCGACATCGACCACGCGGATATTCCGGAGCTGGCACTGCTGGCATGGCGAGCGGCCAACAAATCTCGACAGGTTCAGCAGGTTCTGCTATGAATTCTCGATAGGCTGGCGCTTCGCATGTCAATGTGGGGCCGGCCTTTTTCATTCCGGCACGACCCGCTCGCGGCACGCCCGCGGGTATGCGCAATGCGCTCGGTGCAGCCGCCGCGACTCCTAAGTCGTGGACAGTCCCAAGAATGACCCCGTCCCAACCGCGCGCCGGATAAAGCCGCCGGAACAGACACTTAACGACGCCCTGAAAACAGGGTGCGAAGGGGCTCGTACGAACGAAGCGATTGCGAGGTGCGTAAAAGCCTGTCGAACAAGGCTTATCTCTGATTTGTGGACACCGGCGCGGACAACACGCGTTACATTCGGGTGTCCACAATTATCGGGCTTTGAGCCCGTCGTTATTGGCTTTCCGGCGTGCGGGGAGCTGAAATTCGGCCGTGGGACTTGTGCCTCGACTTGGGCGTGTTCAGGACCGTCCCACCGCCGGCGGCACGGTCTGGAAGGGGCCGCTGAGGCGGCTGCGGTAGACGACGACGCCTTCCATGATGCGCTGGACGTAGTTGCGGGTCTCGCGCAGCGGGATCAGCTCGATCCAGTCGACCATGTCGATCTTGGCCGTGCGTGGGTCGCCCATCGACGACTCCAGCCAGCGCGCGACGCGGTTGGGGCCGGCGTTGTAGGCGGCCAGCGCGATCTCGTAGGAGCCGCCGAAGCGCTGCAGCATCTCGGTCATGTACTGGCTGCCGAGCTGGACGTTGTAGGCGGGATCGCGCGTCAGTTTCTCCTGGATGAAGGGCACGCCGACGCGGCCGGCGACATCGCGCGCCGTGCCGGGCAGGAGCTGCATCAGGCCGAGCGCGCCGGACGGCGAGACGGCGGCGGCGTTGAACGAACTCTCCTGGCGCGTGACGGCGAGCGCCAGCGCCCGCTCGAGCGCGCCGGTGTTGCCGAGATCGACCATCGGGAAGGACGTGTCGAACAGCGTGACGCCGTTGGTCGCCGCACGCCGCGCGACAGTGAGGCCGACGTCGGGGCGCTTCAACTCGACGGCGAGCTGGGCCAGCAGCGCTGTTTCGCCCGGCGCGGTCACCTGGGCGGCGAGGCGCAGCAGGAAGAGGCGGGCGCGGTCGGCATCGCCGGCCTGGCCGCGGACGCGGGCGATGGTGGTGAATTCGCGCGCGCCGAGCGCCTGGCGGTCGGCAGCACTCGCCGGCGGATCGCTCGGCAATTTCGGCGCGGTGCCGGGCAGTTTGCGGGCGGCAAGCTGGCCGTAGAAGGTCTGGCCCATGCCTGCCGCCTTGGCGTACCACTCGTTGGCCTCCTTGGGCCGCGCGGCGGCTTCGTTGGTGCGGCCCAGCCAATAGGCGGCGCGGCTGCGCGAGATGTCGGTCGAGACGCCGTCGTAGAGCTTCTGGAAATGTTTTTGCCCCTCGGCAGTCTTCTTGAGTTGGCGGAAGGCGATCCAGCCGGCGAGGAATTCTGCTTCGGCAAAGGCCACGCCCTTGCTCTGGCCGTGCGCGGCGGCCACGGCATAGGCGTCGGCGGCGCGGTTGGCGGCCAGGAGATCGCGCGCGAGCTGATTGCGCTCGTTCCACCACGCGTCGGTCTGGGTGGCCCCCTGCTGGTTGGCGGGTGTCGCCATGATCGCCTTGGCCTCGTCGAGATTGTTGCTGCGCCGCAGCCACTGGGCGCGCTCCAGCTTCACGGCCGGCTCGTCGAGGCGCGCAGGCGAGACGGCACGGACTAGGGTTCCCGCATCGGCGGCGCGCGTGGCCATTGCGAGGCGCGCATTGGCGAGCGGCTGATAGTCCGGCGGCAGCTTCGACAGCAAGTCGCGCGCAACCTGCGGACGGCCGCCCCGCAGGATTCTGTCGAAGCGGGCGATGTGGTCCGCGCCGGTCAGGAGATGGCCGTAGCGGTTGAGGAAATCGTTCTCGTCGGAATTGCGGAAGGTGGCGTTCTTCCAGCTGTCGCGCGCCAGCCGGGCGACGTCGCCGGGGTTCGCGGCCTGCGCCGCATCGAGGCGGCGCATGTGGCCGGTGCTGGTGAGCGGCGGGAAGGCGGTGAAATAGCGAAAGACCTCGGTGGCCGGCGTGTCGGGACCGAGGCGATCCTCGGCCTGGCGCCGCAGCACCTCCGGCTCCGGCCAGTCGGGGTTCTCGCGCAAAAATCGCCAGGTCGAGGCGAAATCGGCATCGGTCTTGGCGGCCACCCGCAACACCGCCCAGTCGACGATGCGCACCAGCAGCGGATTGCGGAAATTTGCCACCATCGCGCGGGCATCGGCAATGCGGCCCTCGTCGACCGCTTTTAGCGCCGCAGCGAGCGCCGAGGCCTCGGCCGCATCAAGCGGTTTGGCCGCGACAACGGCAGGGGCACCGCCCGTTTGTTGGGCAGGGGCGGGGAGACTCGCGGTCAGGGCGAGCAACAGGATCAGGGGGGCAAATGTCTTTTTCACGCTACGAATCGTAGGCAGGGACTTGCGGCATCACAATGGCTGCCCGGGGGTAAGTTGGTGGGCAAGTTGCTCACCTTGCAGGGGCAGGGGGCGGGGCCTAGATTGGCCGCCCCAAGAATAATCGGAGGAAACCCATGTTCACCGGATCGCTCGTGGCGCTGATCACCCCGTTCAAGAACGGCGCGGTGGACGAAAAGGCATTCGAGAAGTTCGTGGCCTGGCAGATCAAGGAAGGCACCGACGGCCTGGTGCCCTGCGGCACGACCGGCGAGTCGCCGACCCTCTCCATGGAGGAGCACAAGCGCGTCATCGACATCTGCATCGCCGCCGCCAAGGGCTCGGGCGTGCCGGTGATCGCCGGCACCGGCTCGAACTCGACCTCGGAGGCGATCGAACTCACCCAGCACGCCAAGAAGGCCGGCGCCGATGCCGCCATGCTGGTCGTGCCCTACTACAACAAGCCGACCCAGGAAGGCCTGTTCCAGCATTTCAAGGCGGTGGCCGACGCCGTCGAGATCCCGATCCTGCTCTACAACGTGCCGCCCCGCACCGGCGGCGACATGCAGGTCGAGACCGTGATCAGGCTCTCCCAGGTCAGGAACATCGTCGGCATCAAGGACGCGAGCTACGACATGGCGCGCCCCACGCTCACCAAGCTCAAGGCTAAGAAGGGCTTTATCCAGCTCTCGGGCGAGGATGCGAGCGCCATGGGCTTCATGGCCCAGGGCGGCGACGGCTGCATCTCCGTGACCGCCAACATTGCGCCGCGCCTCTGCGGCGACATGCACGACGCCTGGAAGAAGCGCGACCTCGACAAGGTGTTCGAGCTGCAGGACCGGCTGATGCCGCTGCACAAGGCGATGTTCTGCGAAACCAGCCCCGGCCCGGTGAAGTACGGTGCCGAGCTGATCGGCCAGGCGAGCGCCGAGATGCGCCTGCCGCTGGCGCCCATCGCCGAAAGCAGCAAGAAGGCGGTGCGCGAGGCCATGATCTCCGCCGGCCTGATCAACTAGTCGGATAGAAATTGGCGAAGAAACCCGAGCCTGGGCAGACCGTCGTCGCCCAGAACCGCAAGGCGCGGCACAACTACTTCATCGAGGAAACTTTCGAGGCCGGCCTGTCGCTGACCGGCACCGAAGTGAAGTCGCTGCGCGGCGGACGCAGCACGATCGCGGAGTCCTATGTGACGGCGATCGAGGGCGAAGCGTGGCTGGTGAACGCCACCATCCCCGAATATTCCAGCGGCAACCGCAACAATCACGAGCCGCGCCGGCCGCGCAAGCTGCTGCTGCACCGCAGCCAGGTCAACAAGCTGATCGGCGCCATCCAGCGCCAGGGCCGCACCGTCGTGCCGCTACAAGTCTATTTCAACGAAAAGGGCCGGGCCAAGCTCGAGATCGCGCTGGCGCTGGGCAAGAAGGCGCACGACAAGCGCGCCACGATCAAGGCGCGCGACTGGCAACGCCAGCGCAGCCGTTTGCTGAACCGGACTTGAACCTCTGCCCCCGCGAAGCGGGGGAAGTGCCCCCGAAGGGGGCGAAGGGGGAAGGCCTCAGCATCGTCGTTTGCCGATTTCAGATCGGAGAATCATAGACATTCCCTGTGAGGCTTGCCCCCTCCGCCCTACGGGCACCTCCCCCGAAACGGGGGAGGAGAAGATTGCTTTCTCTGCCCCCGCGAAGCGG
>JAUXST010000781.1 GCA_030679805.1 Reyranella sp.
GATCCAGGGCCGCCCGATCATCGAGGCGACCGTCATCGATGCCGACAAAGGCGTGATCGCCCAGGCCCAGGCCCCCGATGCCAAGGGCATGACCGACCCGCAGCCATCGGCGAAATTCCTCTGGCAAGCGGTCAACCAGGCGCGGCCGGTCCTGTTTGATTCGGAGAACGGCGCCTACTTCGTCATGCAGCTTTTCGTTGGCGAGCCGATCTTTCTGGCGACCGGCCATGCCGTCGACCTCAGGGTCGTCGATTACATAAAGAGCATTGAATTGGCCGGTAAGTTCTATGCGCAGATCGAGTCCGCCCTGCAACGTGGTCAACTGGTCATATTGCTGGTCAGCGGCGCTATCGCCTTACTGATGCTGTTGGCGGCAGTGTGGTTGGCGATTCTATTCGCAACCCGCCTGACGGCGCCGATCGGCGGATTGATGCAGGCGGCGGAACGGCTGCGGGGAGGAGACCTGACGACACGTGTGGAGGAGGGGCCGCCCAACGATGAACTGGGGCAGCTCGCCCGCTCGTTCAATCGCATGGCGAGCCAAATCGAGCACCAACGCGGCGAGTTGGTCAACGCCAACAGGGAGCTCGACACACGCCGGCGCCTGACCGATGCAGTGCTGGCGGGCGTTTCGGCGGGAGTACTTAGCGTCGATGGCAAAGGCATCGTCATCAGAAGCAACCGTTCGGCCCTTGAACTCCTCGCGCTGCCCGAGGACGGTGTGCTCGAGCGGCTACTGGCAGATGTCATGCCCGAACTTGCAACGCTCATGGCGCAGGCGGGCGAGCGCCCCGATCGCGTCACCCAGGGGCAGGTCGAGATTCTTCAGCGCGGAGCGCGGCGGATCCTGCTGGTGCGGATCAGTGCCGCCTCCGACGCCGGCTCGGTCGTCACCTTCGACGATGTGACCGACCTGATGTCGGCCCAGCGCATGGCGGCGTGGGGCGACGTGGCACGACGCATCGCGCACGAAATCAAGAATCCGCTCACGCCGATCCAGCTTTCCGCCGAACGGCTGAAGCGCCGCTACCTGAAGCAGATCAAGGACGACCCGGAAACCTTCACGATCTGCACGGACACGATCATCCGCCAGGTTGGAGATATCGGCCGCATGGTCGATGAATTCTCGTCCTTCGCCCGCATGCCGCGTCCAACGGTCCAGGCGGAGGATGCCAAGGAGCTTTGCCAACAGGCGCTCTTTCTCCAGCGCAATGGCAATCCCGACATCCGCTACGCCTCGCGTCTGCCGGATGGGCCGATTCCCCTGATCTGCGACCGCCGGCAGGTCGGGCAGGTCCTGACCAATATCCTGAAGAACTCGGCGGAGGCCATCGAGGGGCGGGAGCCGTCCTTGGCCAGGCCGCTGCCGCCGGGCGAGATTTCGCTGACACTGAAGGATGATGGCGCGACTGTACGCATCATCGTCGAGGACAACGGCAAGGGATTGCCGAAGGAAGGGCGCGAACGCCTGACCGAACCCTACATGACGACCCGCAGCAAGGGCACCGGGCTGGGTTTGGCGATCGTCAAGAAAATCATGGAAGATCATGGCGGTTATCTCGCTCTTGAGGACCGCGAGGGTGGCGGTGCCTGCATCAGTCTGGTATTCCGGCGAGACGCGAAGGAAATCGCGTCGGCTCGACCACACGCGACGGCCGCACAATGATCCGCAGAGACAGTAGCGGACTGCTTGAAGAGTCATGGCCCACGACATCCTGATCGTCGATGACGAGCGCGACATCTGCACGCTGATCGCGGGTATCCTCGAGGACGAGGGAAACACAGCCCGTCGCGCGCATAACAGCACCGAGGCGATCGACGCCGTGCGGCAGCGCCGTCCGGCGCTCGTCATTCTGGACGTCTGGCTGCAAGGCAGTGAGCTCGACGGCCTGCAGCTTCTCGAGGTCATTCGGCGCGAGGACCCGCCCATCCCCGTCGTCATGATCAGTGGCCATGGCACGATCGACACGGCGGTCTCGGCGATCAAGACCGGCGCCTATGATTTCATCGAAAAGCCGTTCAAGGCCGACCGCCTGCTTCTGGTCGTCGATCGGGCCATCGAGGCTGACCGGCTGAAGCGCGAAAACGCGAGCCTCCGCAGGCGGGCAGGCGGCGACGTCATATTCGTGGGTGCCTCGCCGAGTGCCGCCAGTGTCCGCGCCCAGATCGAGCGCGTGGCGCCGACCGGCAGCCGGGTCTTGATCACCGGTGCTTCGGGAGCGGGCAAGGAGACGATGGCGCGGTTGATCCACCAGGGATCGAAACGGGCCGACGGGCCGTTTGTCGTGGTGAATTGCTCGACGCTGCCAACCGAGCGACTGGATATCGAACTGTTCGGCACCGACGGCGAGACGGAAGGAGACACGCTACGCGTCTCCGGCGCCTTCGAGATGGCCCATGGCGGAACCCTGCTGCTCAAGGAGGTCGGCGACCTGCCGCTGGCCCTGCAGAGCCGGCTGGCGCGGGTGCTTCAGGAGCAATCTTTCGTACGAGATGGCGGCAAGACCCGCGTCGAGGTCGACGTGCGGGTGCTCGCTTCGACGGCCCGGCCGCTGCAGGACGAGATCACTTCGGGGGAATTTCGCGAGGAACTGTACCACCGCTTGAATGTGGTTTCGCTGCGCGTCCCGCCGCTCAGCGAACGCCGCGAGGACATTCCCGATCTGGCGGCCGACCTCCTGCGGCGCGTCGCCGACGCGACGGGTCTGCCGTCGCGGACGATCGGCGAGGACACGTTGGCCGCCCTGCAGGGCCACGACTGGCCCGGCAACGTCCGGCAATTGCGCAATGTCATCGAAAGGCTGTTGATCTTGGCGCCTGCCGATGGCGGCCCGATCCGGGCCGACGTCCTGCCGAACGACGTCAGTGAGGATGCACCATCGGTCCTGCGCTGGGAAAAAGGTGGCGAGATCATGCAGCTGCCGTTGCGCGAGGCCCGCGAGGTCTTCGAGCGGGAATATCTGCTGGCTCAGGTCACGCGATTTGGCGGAAACATTTCGCGCACCGCGACATTCGTTGGCATGGAGCGCTCGGCACTGCATCGCAAACTGAAGTCGCTGGGCTTGCACGGCGGCGCGCCGGACGAGCGGTCCGGCCCGGATATCGCGGACTGAAGGAAGGGAAGGACGCCATGGCGCGTTATGCCTACGTCAACGGCCGTTACGTCGACCACCGTGAGGCCAGCGTCCATATCGAGGATCGCGGTTATCAACTCGCCGATGGCGTCTACGAGGTCGTGGGCGTTCGCGACGGACGGCTGATCGACGAAGGCCCCCATATCGATCGGCTCGACAGGTCGTTGCGCGAACTCCGGATCGATTGGCCGGTGTCGCGGGCGGCGCTGAGTTTCATCATGCGCGAGCTGATGCGCCGCAACCGGCTGCGCGACGGGCTGATCTACATGCAGGTAACGCGCGGCGTCGCCCGACGCGATCACGCCTTTCCGACCACGCCGGTCAAGCCGGCGCTGGTACTGACGACCAAGAACAGCAAGCGCGGCGATGCCGATCCAGGCCCCGGGATCGCGATCAAGAGCCAACCCGACATCCGCTGGGAGCGCTGCGATATCAAGACCGTGGCCCTGCTGCCAAACGTGCTGGCTAAGCAGGCGGCGCGAGAGAGCGGGGCCTATGAGGCGTGGCTTATCGACACCAACGGCTGTGTCACCGAGGGTGCGTCGACCAATGCCTGGATCGTCACCCAGGACGGCGAGCTGGTGACACGCCAGACCGACAACGGCATCCTGGCGGGCATCACGCGTCAGACGCTGAAGTCGCTGTGCAACGCCCTTCAGCTCAAGTTCGTCGAGCGCCCGTTCTCGTTGGCGGAGGCCATGAAGGCACAGGAGGCGTTCATCACCAGCGCCACGTCGTTCGTAACCCCGGTGGTGAAGATCGATGGCCAAACGGTGGGCAATGGCAAGGTCGGCCCGACGGCGCGCCGCCTGCGCGAGGAGTACGTACGGTTCGCTGAAATGGGAGATCGCGTCACGTGAGTAACCCGGCCGGCATCAAGCAGCCGCGTGCCGTTCTGTTCGACTGGGACAACACCCTGGTGAACACTTGGCCGACGATCGTCGAGTGCTATCACAACACCTTCATGACCCTGGGAATGACTCCCTGGACTGCGGAAGAGGTCCAGGTTCGCGCCCACGGCTCGCTCCGCGACGTTTTCCCCAAGCTTTTCGGTTCTCGCGCCGGCGACGCGGAGCGGGTCTTCTACGAGACCTTCCACCGCATCCATCTGGAGCGTCTAGAGCCCTTGCCTGGCGCCGACTCACTGCTCGCGCGCTGCCATGACGCAGGCTGCTATGTGGCCGTGGTCAGCAACAAGGTCGGCGAAAACCTGCGCACCGAGATGGCCCATCTTGGTTGGCAGCGCTGGATCGTCCGGGCTGTCGGCGCCAAGGATGCCAAACGCGACAAGCCGGCTCCCGACCCGATCTATCTGGCCTTGGACGGCACGGGAATTGCCCCTGACGAGACAGTCTGGATGGTCGGCGACTCCCTTGCCGACCTCCAATGTGCCCATGCGGCGGGGTGTTTACCCGTTCTGGTCGGGGGAGCGGAACAATTGGCCGCCCCCCTGCTGGAACATCCACCACGCCTCAGGGCACGTAATTGTCATGAGTTGCTAGCATTGCTTTGACCCAACCGTTCCCTATATTTGTTTCAACTCGGTAGCGGGGAGAGACCCGCGCCCCCCAAACCGGTGACCTTCGGGGAGCCGGCCGCCCAGCAAGAGGCCAAAAACATGAGCGAAAAGGCACAAAACGTTCAGGACGTGTTCCTGAACCACCTGCGAAAGAACAAGACTCCGGTTACGATCTTCCTCGTGAACGGCGTGAAATTGCAGGGGATCGTCACTTGGTTCGACAACTTCTCGGTGCTTCTGCGCCGTGACGGCCATTCGCAGCTTGTCTACCAGCATGCGATTTCGACCATCATGCCGGTAACGCCGGTGCAGTTGTTCGACGGGGACAAGGCCGACGCAGCAGGCTGATTTGATCGAAGATCCTGTCCAAGGCGAGCACGAAAAACGCGAGCGTAGGCCTCTGGAGACCGCGCGGCCGGCAACGGTCGCCGCGGTCCTGTGTCCTTACGTGCGCGGCCGTGGCGAGGAACGCGACAGTGATGCCAAACTCGCGGAAGCAGTAGGCCTTGCCCGTGCCATCAATATCGACGTCCGGCTGGCGCAGACGGCGCCGCTGCGGCGTGTCACGCCTGCCACCCTGATCGGCAAGGGCGTCGTCGAGCGATTGAAGGAGGCTGTCGACGAACTCGGTATCGACCTGGTGATCGTCGACGACAAGCTCACGCCCGTTCAGCAGCGCAACCTCGAAAAGGCCTGGCAAACCAAGGTAATCGACCGGACGGGATTGATTCTCGAGATCTTCGGCGCCCGCGCCCGTACCCACGAAGGCAGGCTCCAGGTCGAACTTGCGGCACTGGACTACCAACGGGGCCGGCTGGTTCGGTCGTGGACTCACCTTGAGCGCCAGCGTGGCGGCTTCGGCTTCCTGGGTGGCCCGGGTGAATCCCAGATCGAGATCGATCGCCGCCTGATCGGTGAGCGCATCGTCCGTATCAAACGCGACCTCGAAGCCGTTCAACGGACCCGCGCGGTCAATCGCGTCGGCCGCAAGAAGGCGCGACTGCCGACGATCGCGCTGGTGGGCTATACCAACGCCGGCAAGTCGACCCTGTTCAACCGCCTTTCCGGCGCCGGCGTCATGGCCAAGGATCTCCTGTTCGCCACGCTCGATCCAACCATGCGGTCGATCAAGCTGCCCAATGGCAAGAGCTGCGTCATCTCCGACACCGTTGGCTTCGTCTCGGATCTGCCGACGCACCTCGTTGCCGCCTTCCGCGCGACGCTGGAGGAGGTGATCGAGGCAGATCTGATCGTCCATGTGCGCGACATTTCCCACCCCGAGACCGAGCAGCAGCGCGCCGACGTGGAGGCCGTCCTGAGGGAACTTGGCGCACTCGAGGAAGGCGGCGACAGGCCCCTGATCGAAGCCCTGAACAAGATCGACGCGCTCCCGATCGACAAGCTCGAGAGCCTCCAGACTCGCTCTGCCGCCGGTGCCGAGCGGGCGCTTCAGTTTCCGGTCTCGGCTCTGACCGGGGAGGGTGTGGACCAACTTCTCGAGGCGATCGGCGACCTGCTCGGACGAGCTGGGACGGCCCGCGAAGTCTCCGTTCCGTTGAGTGACGGCGCCACCATCGCCTGGCTCTACCGCCATGGCGAGGTCCGCCACCGCCATGACGACGGCGAGATGGCTCTGCTGACCGTGGCGCTCGATGCCGCCGCCGCCGCACAGTTCGAGCGCCGCCTCGCACGTTGACATGCCGCTGCCGCGAATCCTATAAGCAGCTCCATCCCAGACCGAGGAAACACCATGAAATTCAAGCCTT
>JAUXST010000822.1 GCA_030679805.1 Reyranella sp.
AAAGATCTTGTGACGCGCGCCCTGGTTCATGAGGCTGTAGGCCAGCATGATGACTTCCCAGGGCGCTTCCTCGATCGCCCGCGCGAGCATCTTCTGTTCCGGATCGCGCGGCCCCGTCTCGGTGATGCCGATATGGCGCACCTTGCCCTGCTCCTTGAGCTTCAGGAGAGCCGGCGCCAGGACATCGCGATGATGATCGTAGGCCACCGGATTGACGGCGTGGAAATGGAAGACGTCCACGTAATCGAGGCCTAGCCGTTGCAGCGCCGCCTCCACCCGGCCGGCCACCGTTTCGCTCGTGTCGTCGGCTCCCCTGAAGATCGCCTTGGTCGAGATCACCAGCCGGTCCCGGTCGTAACACCGGGCGGCAGCGCCGACGATCTCCTCGGTGCCATAGGCCTCGGCGGTGTCGAGGAAGTTGACGCCTGTGTCGACAGCCGTCCGCACGACCGCCACGCAGTCATCGAAGCTGGCGCCGCGGCCAAGACCGAGACGGCTGTTGCCGCCGCACCCGAGCCCGGCGACGCTGACGCTGAGGCCGGTATTTCCGAGAGGCCGATACTCCATCATTCGCTCCTGGCACACGCTCCTGGTCCCTGGCGGCATATAGTGACGTACTAAACCACCCGCGCCAGTGCCATAGTCACGGCGCAGGAAGTCATCTGATATCGAAGGGATGCTGGAGATGAGCCGCAGGGTGACCAAATGAGTGGCGCAGGGGCCGCAAAGACCGCGGAGATCGCCGCGCGCGTAGAAGCTTTCGTTCGCGACGTCGTCGTGCCCTACGAAAAGGATCCGCGTCGCGATGACCACGGCCCGACCGATGAGTTGGTCGCCGAATTGCGGGAGAAGGCGCGCGCGGCAGGCGTATTGACGCCCCACATCCTGGGCGACGGCAGCCATCTCACGCAGCGCGAGACAGCAACCGTTCTGAAGGCGTCGGGACTGTCGCCGCTGGGGCCGGTGGCGGTGAACACGATGGCGCCTGACGAAGGCAACATGTACCTGCTGGGCAAGGTCGGCAGTCCGGAGATGAAGGAGCGTTTCCTGAAGCCCATGATCGAGGGGCGCGCGCGTTCGGCCTTCCTGATGACTGAACCGGCCGAGGAAGGTGGCGCCGGTTCCGATCCGTCGATGATGCAGACGACGGCTGTCCAGGATGGCAACCATTGGGTGATCAATGGCCGCAAGACTTTCATCACCGGCGCACAAGGCGCGAAGGTCGGCATCGTCATGGCGAAATCGACGGCCGGGGCCTGCATGTTCCTGGTCGACCTTCCCGATCCGGCGATCCGGATTGACCGGGTGCTGCACACCATCGACAGCTCCATGCCGGGTGGTCATGCCATCCTGACGATCGACAATCTGCGGGTGCCGGCCGATCAGATGCTCGGGGAAGACGGGAAGGGCTTCAATTATGCGCAGGTGCGTCTCAGCCCGGCCCGCCTGTCGCACTGCATGCGCTGGTACGGCGCGACGAAGCGGGCGAACGAAATCGCCACGGCCTATGCGGTCAGGCGCCATGCGTTCGGCAAGCCTCTGATCGATCATGAAGGCGTGGGCTTCATGCTGGCCGATAAT
>JAUXST010000837.1 GCA_030679805.1 Reyranella sp.
AGGGCGACACACAGAGCATCCCTCACGGCGGCGGCACCGGCGGCTCGTCGTCGACCATCATCAGCGGCACGACGCTCGCGCGCGCCGCCGACGTCGTGATCCAGCGCGGCCGCGATCTTGCCGCCGAGCGGCTGGAAACGGCGCCTGCCGACATCGCCTATCGCGACGGCGCCTTCGAGGTGGTGGGCACCGACCGGCGCGTCGGCCTGTTCGAACTGGCCGCGTGGAAGCCGTTCGACGGCGATGCCGTGTTCGCCGACAAGATCGAGGCCTTCCCGACCGGTGTCATGGTGTGCGAGGTCGAGGTCGATCCGGAGACGGGCGCCACCCGCATCGACCGCTTCACAGCGGTCACCGATGCCGGTGTGGTGGTGAACCCGCGCCTGCTGGCCGGCCAGATGCACGGCGGCATCGTGCATGGCCTGGGCAACGCGCTGATGGAAGAGGCCGTCTACGACGAGCAGACGGGACAGCTTCTGAGCGGTACCTTGATGGACTACGCCCTGCCACGCGCCGACGACGTGCCCGATCTCGGGGTCGAAACCATCGCCACGCCCTCGCCCAACAATTTCCTCGGCTTGAAGGGCATCGGCGAACTGCCGACCAACGGCGCTCCGGCCGCCCTCGGCAATGCCATCGTCGATGCGCTGCGCCCGCTCGGCGTGCGCCATCTCGACATGCCAATCACAGCCCACAAGGTCTGGCGGGCACTGAACCAATGAATGCTGCCGCGTGGCGGAAGTTGGCGGGCGGCTGAACGCTCGGCTAACATCGGTGGCAGGGAGGAAATCAATGAAGGTGTTTGTCAAAGCCGCGCTCGCGGGCGCGCTGGTGTTGCTGTCGACCGGGGCGTTCGCCCAGGCTTGGCCCAACAAGCCGATCAAGCTCGTGGCGCCCTATCCGCCCGGCGGGCAGACCGACGTGGTGGCGCGCTACTTCGCCGAGAAGCTCTCGGGTGTGCTCGGCCAGCAGGTGATCGTCGAGAACAAGGCCGGCGCCCAGGGCATGGTCGGGGCCGAGATCGTCAAGAACGCGGCGCCCGACGGCTACACCTTCGTCTACGTCAATTCGTCGATGATGTGCATCAACCCCTATGTCTACAAGAAGATGCCCTACGACGGCTTCAAGGACTTCGTGCCGGTGACGCAACACGGCCTGGCACCATTGGCCATGGTGGTGCCGCCCACGCTCGGTCCGAAGTCGGTGAAGGAGTTCGTCGCCTGGGCCAAGGAACGCAAGGGCAAGGTCAACTTCGCCTCGTTCGGCCTCGGCTCCTCGTCGCACATCTGGGGCGAAATGCTGAACCAGGCCGAGAAACTCGACATGACCCACGTACCCTACAAGGGCGCAGGTCCCGCGATCCAGGACACGCTGGCCGGCCACATCCCGATGACCATCCAGGATCTCGCCTCCAGCGGTCCGGCGATCTCCGGCGGCAAGCTGACACCGCTTGCCGTCACCTCGGCCGTGCGCTGGCCGCGCCTGCCCAACGTGCCGACCTTCAACGAGGTCGGCTACAAGATCGACCTAGTCGGCTGGAACGGCATCATGGCGCCGGCCGGCACGCCGAAGGAGATTACCGAGCGCTTGAGCGCGGAGATCCGCAAGCTGGTGCAGACGCCCGAGGGCAAGGAGAAGCTCCTCGACATGGGCCTGCTCGCCACCGGCACCACGCCAACCGAGATGGCCGAGATCATGAAGACCGGCTGCGCCGCCTGGGGCGATGCCGTGAAGCGGGCCGGCGTCGAACCCGAATGACCTAGGTCAAGGTCCAGCGTCGGCGGCCATGCGATTGTTTTCGCATGACCGCAAAGATCCTGATCCTCAACGGCCACCCCGATCCCGTGCGCAAGGGGCTGTGCCATGCCCTGGCGGACGCCTATGGCGCCGGCGCGGTCGAGGGCGGCCACGAAGTACGGCGCCTCGATATCGCGACGCTCGCCTTCGGCTTCGTCCATTCACAGGCCGAATTCGAACACGGCAGCGCGCCCACCGACATTGAAGCGGCGCAAGCGTCGATCAAATGGGCCAGCCATGTGGTGGTGATCTTCCCACTGTGGCTGGGCGACGTGCCGGCCGTGCTGAAGGCATTCCTCGAGCAGACGCTACGACCGGGCTTTGCCTACGCCTACCGGCCGAGCGGATTTCCCGAGATGTTCCTGAAGGGTCGGTCGGCGCGCATCGTGGTGACCATGGGAATGCCCGCCCTCGTCTATCGCTGGTATTTCCGTGCCCACGGGCTGAAGAACCTCAAACGCAACATCCTGCGTTTCGTGGGCTTCTCGCCGGTGCGCGACACCATGCTCGGCAGCGTCGGCACGCGCAGCAAGGAGCACATCGGCCGCTGGTTCGACGACATGAAGGCGCTCGGGCGCCGGGCTGCTTGAGTTAACGTCCGCCGAGCTTCGCCAGTGCCGCCGCGATCGCCTCGCGAGTCGCCGCCGGCTGCTCGGCGATGGCGTGGCCCAGCAAGTCGAGCTGGCGGCGCAGCGTGTTCACCTGATCGACCAGGTCGACCACGGTTTCCACCGACTCGTCATCGAAGCCCATCTCGTCGATGAGTTCGGCCAGCAACCGGGCGCGGGCGACGTCGATCTGCTCGAAGCTCCAGGACTCCGCCGGGCCCGAGGGACGCAACAGGCCGCGCGCCACCCAGCGCTCGACATGGACGGTCGTCAGGCGGCCGTGCAGGTGCAGCAGTTCGTCGAGGGTCGTCACGTGAACTGCTCCATCTCCTTGCGCGGATCGTAGGCGCGACCCGCCTCCCAGCTCTCGAGGAATTCCTTGAGCTTCTCGTCGGGCTGCTCGGGCAGGACGACCTTGAGCTTCACATACTGGTCGCCGCGCTGGCCCGACTTGCGGTCGAGCAGGCCGCGGCCCTTGAGCCGGAGCGACGTGCCGGTGTTCGAGCCCACCGGCACGTTCAGCATCACCGGCCCGCCGATCGTCGGCACCTTCACCTTGCCGCCGAGGGTTGCCTCCGAGACGGTCACCGGCAACTCGACATGGATGTCGTTGTCGCGCGGCTGGAAGAAGGCATGCGGGTCAACGTGGATTTCGACATAGGCATCGCCGGCCGGCCGGCCCTGCGTGCCCGGCATCCCCTGCCCCTTCAACCGCAGCGTCTGGCCGTCCGTCGTGCCTTCGGGAACGTCGATATCGAGGGTCTTGCCGTCGGGCAGGGTGACCCGCTGCTTGCCACCGCGCGCAGCCACCAGGAACGGCACACGCAGGGAATAGCTGACGGGCATGCCGCCCATGTCGAAGCCACCACCACCACCATGACCGCGGCGCTCTCCGAACATCTCGGAGAAGATGCCGCCCATGTCGACGAACGACTCGTGCGCGCCGGCGCGCTCGTACTTGTGCCCGGCGCCGCCGGCCTGGTCACGGTAGAAGCCGCGCGGCGGCATCTCCTGCCCTGTGGCATCGATCTCGCCCGCGTCGAAGCGACGCCGCTTCTCGGCATCCGAGAGCAGATCGTTGGCCTGGCTGATCTCCTTGAACTTCGCCTCCGCGGCCTTGTCGCCGGGATTGAGATCGGGATGGTGTTTTTTGGCGAGCTTGCGGAAGGCCTTGCGGATGTCGTCATCCGAGGCGGTCCTTGGCACGCCTAGGACGGTATAGGGATCGGTCATGACCCTACAAATGTAGTATGAATTGCCTTCCTGCAAGGGCCCGGCGGGACTTCATTGCAATCACCCCTGATAACGGATCTCGTACCTGCCACTTCCGGCGAAGACCGCACCGGCGGGAACCGCCTTCGAAGTGCCGGCCGCAAGCAGCCGCACCGTCCGCTCCTCGTCCGGAAGCAGGTTGAAACCCTCGTCCTCGGGACGATAGTGCGGGTCCTCGATCTGGATGCATGGCGCAAGACGCACCGTGCGAAGCCGCAGGAGCCACCCCGCTTCGCCGGCGATCACCTCGGCTGAAAGCCCCGGGTCGGCGTCGAGCGCGCCGCGCCCCAGCGGAAAATGGGCGGCGTCACCCAGTCGCTCGCCCGTCGCGGCATCATCCAGCGTAACGACCGTGGCGTCGAGCGCGGCGGCACCAAAGCGGTAGGCGTAGGTGATGTCGAAGAACGAGCCGATCACTTCGGCCGAACTCAAGGTCCGGTTGCTGCGTGCGGGAAGATCGACCTCGCGCCCGCGGCGCATCACCGCACGTTCGCCTCCCTGCAGGCAAAGCAGGGTGAGTTTGGCGTGGACTGTGGCCGCCGTGTCGTTGAAGAGGTGAATGCCGAGGCCGTTCAACCCTTCGTCGGTCAACGTGACCTGGACCGGCCGAAATATCCGACGCAGCCCATGCCAGGCGAGTTTCGGTGCGCCGGTGGAGTCGACGACACCCCAGCCGGCGCCGGGCATGAAATCTTTCAGCATCCATACGATCGCGCCGTCGCACGAAGAACCGGCGCGACGCCATTCGGCGATGGTGGATTCCATGACTTCCGCGGTGACCACACGCGAGAGGCGAAGATAACGCACCGGATCGTCGGCGCGGAGCTGAACGGGGTCGACATCGTAGAGCAGACGCAGGTAGTGGTCGCGAACATACTCGAAATCCCACGAGGCGCCGTGGTCGCGAGGCACGGCAGCCTTCCATCGGACGGAATCGGTCCAGGGGACGCCGGCGCTGCTGACAGCGGGGACATTGGCGAAGGCCAGGCACTCCGAGGCAAAGCGCGCATCGGCACGCCGGGCGTCCTCGAGCGGACGCAAATAGGCGCCGACGCCGTAGTAGTGCGAGACGCCGCTATCCGTCGAGAACGGCACGTCGCCGCCCGTGGGCGATTGGGCAACGTAGATCGCATCGGCCCGCAACCGTGCTGCAGCGCGCGGCAGAATTTCGTCAAGCAGCGGACTGCTCCACGACGATAGCGGAAGCCCGAACATGGCAGCCTGTTGCGCCACTTCGCTGCCACCACAGATCACCGCCAGCGACGGATTACCCTGGGTACGGCGAAGAAACTGCGCCGCCTCGGCTTCGACGCTGGCCCGGAACGCGGCATCGGCAACGGGGTAATCCATGTTGGCGAACATGAAATCGTGCCAGATGAGAATGCCGAGTTCGTCGCACAGCGTGAAGAAGTCGTCGCTCTCGTAGATCATGGTGCCGCCGACCCGGATCATGTTCATGTGCGCGGCACGCGCCTGTTCGAGCCACGGCGACAGCCGGACATGATCGCCAGCAAGGGACACCAGGTCGACGGCGCTCCAGCAGGCACCGCGGGCAAAAATCTTCTGGCCATTCACCTTGAGGCCAAAGCCCTTGCCATCGGCGCCGCGATCGATTTCGAGCGACCGGAATCCCGTGCGACCGAGATCGATCTCGGTATCGCCCAATCGCACCCGTACCCGGTGCAGAGCAGGCACACCGTGGGTATGGGGCCACCACTTCTCGATCCGCGGTACGCGTAGCGTAGCTTCGAGGCGGCGGTCGCCGACCCAGGTCAGGGGGCAACTTTCGTCACCCATCGCCAGCACCGCCGCAGGTCGCGCCCCGCCGCAGTCGACCTCCAGCCCGACGGCCAGCAGTCCATCGTCGCCGTCGAGCGTGGCCCGCATTTCGACCGCGCGGACCTGCACTGGGCCGGCCTCCTCGATCATCTCGATCCCGCGCCACGGCCCCACCGCATGGACCGGCGGTTGCCAGCCCCCCATATGGCCGAGCAGGGTCGTACGCACGAGGCGAAGGGTATTGTCGTCCACGAGGCGGGTTCGCCAGCGCGGGCGCCCCATGCGTCGCCCGCGTCGGGCCTCCAGTTCCACATCGAGAGACCGGAAGGCGATCAGCAACTCGTTGCGGCCCGCCAAGTCGACCTCGACCTCGCGCATCAAGAACATGTTGTCACTGGCAAGGACGAGCGTCCCATTCAGCCAGACTTCGGCCAGTGTCGCGAGGCCATGAAAACGAAGCGTGCGCCGGCCGGTCCCGGCGAGGCCGGTGCGATACCAGACATCCTGGTCGTGCAGCGGCGCGGGCTGCTCGACGCTCCACCGACCGGCATCGCGCAGGGCTTGCGCCGCGGTGCCGGGAACGATGGCTGCAATCCAATCAAGCGCCGGCGACAGGTCGTCGGGCGCCTTCGCTACGCCTGGTGCGGTGAGCGCGAGCCGCCAACCCTCATCGAGCTGGACGACGCGACGCCCGGTGACGGACCGAAGTACGGACATCAGGGGAACCGGGCGGCGAGCGTCGACATGATGAATGCGTAGTCGGCTTCCATTGGCTCGAGCTTGATCGCGGTCGCATCGAATTTCCGACGATGGGACATGCGCGCCAGTTGGAACTGCAGGGTCTTGGCCGCTTCGGCGACGCGCCGGCTGGCGAGCGCCGCTTCGACCAGCCCGTCCTCGCCATGCGCGCCGAGCCAGCTCAGGTACTTGCCCAGCATCTCGAAATTCGCGCCGAGCTGACGTGCCAGATTGAAGGCGTAGAGGTGGAAAAAATCCATATCGCGCGCCGCGAGCCGCTCGAAGTGCAGCGGTAGGGCAACCCGCCAACCGGTCACGGGATTGGCGGCGGGACGATGCTTCAGGTGGAGGCGCAAGAGGCCGACCGAGGCCGCGACCAGTGCCTCACCAGCCAGCGCCTTGCCGTCGCGCTTCACGAATTCGACATATGGAAACAGCGCGCCGGACGCCACACGTGACCGGAACAGGCCATCGTAGTTCTCGCCCTCCAGCACATGATATCCGACGTTGTGGAAATAGCCGAGACGCCGCGACGCCGGATCGAGAGCGACCGCGGCCAGGGTCGTCTTCACATGTTGCCGGTGATAGGCGGGATCGCCGTCTGGAAGCCAATGCGCATCGACCTCGATCAATACCGGTCGGCCGCGGCGAAGCTGCTCCAGCGTGTGCGTCTCGACGCTGTCGTAGATTGCAAGTTCCTGAACGGCGATACCGAACAGCGCCCGCAGATCGTCCAAGGGAAACTTGAAAAAGGTGAAATGATCGCCTTCAAAATCCTGAAGCACGGTGAAGGCCAGCGCCGCCTCCGCCGGATGTCCCAATGCCGGAAGAAGCTCCACCCAGAGGTCGACATAGCAGTTGGTTTCCGTCCAGACGCGATCGCCCGCATGCAGCGCCGGCCGCGTCCACGTCGCTGGATCGAGGCCGAACAGGTCGACGGCGCTAGAGCCCGAGAACATCGCGAACGTCTCGCGGCCAGTCCTTGAAGGCAAAGCCATGATGCTTGAACAGCGCCAGCGCGATGCGCTCGACCCCGAAGCCGACGCAGGCCGAGTGCGCCGGCTCGCCCGCCGCGGTCTCGATACTCCAGGCGCGGCCGAACAGGTCACGATGATAGTTGAAACTGACGCAGGCCGTCGGCTCTTCCTTCGAGGTGATCGGCACCAGGAGCTCGAATTTGAGATGCTCTTCGCGCTGTTGTGTTGCCAGCAATTTGCCGGCCCGTCCAAAGAATGGATCCGTGGCGGCGGCGACATCGAACGGCAGGCCGAATGACTCGACGAGAGCACGGCCGCGGCTCACCCAAAGATCGCGGAACACGACCGTCTGCATATGAGTGCCAATACGGACATGCTCGCGCTGACGGAACATCTGCATGCGCGCCGGATCGATCGAGGGCTCGTTCCGGAAACAAAAGGCGTAGACGTCGACCAGCGCGCCGTCATCCGACAAGCGACCGCGCGCAGCGACGGTGGGATAAACGCCGTAACAGGCGGCGGGCGTCAGTGCGACTTTCGTCATCTCCTGTCCCACTGTCCTGTCGCCACCCTTGTCGAGCGTTTCGATGAGAGCACGGTGTTCGCGGTCGGAACCGAAGAAGCTGTAGACCGTGCCGGCGAGCTGCGGAAACTTCCTCATGTAGCCGCTCTTCTCGAGCTGCCATTTGCCGATGCCGGGCGGAAACCGCATGATTTCCGGCCGGTCGGGATCGCCGATCGCGCTGATCGCCGCGTTGATTCGCTCGATCAAATGCTCGAATGCCCCGCTGCGGCCGTAAAGACCGTCGACGCCCAGGGATATGAGCAATCCATGGCGCAGCAGCTCGTCGCGGAACGCGCGGTGTGCGTCGGCAAGGGCAGTCGAGGCAGGCATCATTCCAATAACCCCTGATCCTCCCGCAGTGCCACCAGAAGCTGGGCGGTCTTGGCAAGGATGCGGTCATTATTGATCATCAAAGCCGCCGAATGTGCGTCACGAAGATGGCGACCGAGGCTGAAAGCCGTGTCGTTGCGATAGCCGGCCAGGCCACAAACCAGCATCGCCTGATGGATGACCTGGACTGCAAGCTGCGAGGAGCCGGTCTTGAGATTGTTCATGGCAACCGCGAAAGGCAACGCCGTGAGCCGGTCTTCCGAGCCCATCGCGACTTCATACTGGCGGAGTGCCGCGACGACATTCGACTTCATGAGTTGTAGGAGGCTCGCCGCCTCGGCAAGACGCCAGCTGCCGTCCGACACGCTGCCGTGCGTCCTCTTCGCTTCGGAACGCACATAGGCCCGGGCGCGTGTGACCGCATCGGTGGCAATGCCGAGCCAGAGTGCGCTCCAGACCAGATGCGAGACCGGCAACATCGTCTGGGCCGAGACATCGGCAAAGGGTACGGGGATCACCTGCTCCATGCCGCCCGTTGTATCGAGACGATAGCCGTTGGAGCAGGTGCCGCGCATGCCCAGCGCGTCCCAGCCGCTCTTCTGCTCGAGCGTGTAGCCCTCCCTGGGCACCACGACGATGACCTGGTCGGACGCCGGCGACTGCGGCGTGCGGCGGGCAGTGACGAGAATGCCGTCGCAATCCGCGCCATAGGAAATGACCGGCGCCTGCTTGGTGAGCGAGAAGCGGCCGTCCTTTTCCTCGATCGCGCAGATGCTCGAGCGCAGATCGCCGCCGACGCCCGCTTCGGACGTCGCCGAACCGAGCAGGAGCTGGTCCCCGGCGAGCCGCTTCATGAACGTACGATGCCAAGGGTTCTTGACTGCGTGATGCACAATGCACGCGACCTGGATCTGGTGCATGGCATAGATCATTGCCGTCGAGGCACAGGAGCGGCCAAGCGCGTGGCAGATCGAGGCCACTTCGGCGATGCCGGCGCCCGCGCCGCCGTCGCTCTCGGGCACCATGATGCCCAGCAACCGACAGTCCTTCAGGGCGGTGATGGCTTCCATGGGGAAGCGAGCCCGTGCATCGACGTCGTCGGCGTGCCGGGCGGCAATTTCGACGCCCACCGCGCGCGCCGCGGCGAGCGGGGAGATCATGCGGCTACTTTGTGTAGGCCGATCTCATCCAGCGACTGGGCGATGGCATTGACGCTGGAGAATGTCCGCCGACGCAGAAGGCGGTCGGGAAACTCGATATCGAAGGCCTCTTCAAGGGCCAGCATCAGGTTCACGGTCGCATGGGAAGTCAGCCCGGCGGCATAGAGGTCAGCGTCGTCCGCCAGACCTTCGATGTCCGCCCGCAACAACGCGTTCTGCTTCAGAACGGCGCGAACGCGCGCCTGAACCGGCTGAGCCATGCTTGCCCCAAGATCGAATATCTCAGAGTGAATTTTGAACATCTGGATTATTTAGTCACTAGGAATATTTTCAACAAGAGTGAAGTAACTTATGCCTGATGGTAATTGCAATTCATTCTCAGTCACCCGAGTCTATTGAAAATAACGAAAGCTATTCAATCACTTATGACATTGCACCACGATGGCGGGAACTATAACTGCAGTTATATTGCAAGATGATATCAACATGCCTAGGTTGGCTTACCGGCTCTTGCGCCGGCCACCGAGGGCATGTCGCAATCATTTCCTGACAATGCTGCAACGGCAACAGCGAGCCCAAGAGTGGGACGGGACATGACGCCAGTCATATTCGACGGCTGTTTTGGTTGGCTGCACGCCCCGCGCGAGGGCGCGGTTGGCGATGTCGCCGTCCTGATCTGCCCCAGCCTCATGGAGGATGCGGTCGTTGCCCATTGCTCGTTGCGGTCGCTTGCCGACGGGCTGGCGACCGCAGGCCACTGGGCGCTGCGTTTTGACTATCCCGGCACCGGCGACTCCTGCGACGGCAACATCGCGGGCAACGGCGGGCATTGGACCGCCTGGCAGCATAGCGTCGATGCCGCCGCGTCCTGGCTGCGGGCCACCACCGGCGCAGAGCGGCTGGTCGTCTGCGGATTGCGCATAGGCGCCACGTTGGCGGCGCTCGCCACCGCACGTCGCAACGACATAGCGGGCCTCGTCCTGTTCGAGCCCGTGCTGGACGGGCATTCCTACGTACGCCAGCTTCGTCTGGATGCCGAGATGCTGAACGGACAACGCCCGGCAAAAGACGAAGGACTCGATATCCGAGAGTTCCGGTTCAGTGCCAAGACCCTCGAACAGATCGCGGGCGTCGATCTGCGGCAGCTCCAATTGCCGGCCGGATCGAAGGTGGCCGTCTTCGCGCGTTCGGATGCTCGACGGCTCGACGAGTGCTTACGCGTTTGGACCGGTGCCGGCGCGAACGTCGCCAGCCTGGGCTGGGAGGGGCTCGGCCCGCTCGTGCACCAGAACCTCATCGAAGAAGACTCGCTTGCCGACTTCAGAGCCGTCTTGCGCTGGCTGGAACAGGCGGTTCCCGTCGGCGACCTTCAGCAGAGCGCAGCGCCACTGCCTCGCGCTGAAGCTGCCGAACTTCACCCGCCGGGCTGCATCGAGACGCCGCTGACCTTCGGCGGCGATCGACGTCTGTTCGGCATGCTCTGCCAGCCGGCGCAGGCCTCCCCGGGTGACGTCGTCATCATCGGCAACATCGGACGCGAACCGCACTACGGCGCGGCCCGGCACACGGTGGCATTCGCCCGGCGGCTCGCCTCGGTCGGCATCGCCTCCCTGCGGATCGATTATGCCGGATTGGGCGACAGTCTCGGCCCGCTCGGGCGCGAGAATGTGCGCAGCCATGTCTTCAATGTAGATCGCGGCCCCGATGTCCGCGCCGCCGTCGATGCGCTGGAGCAACGAGGCTTTCGCCGTTTCGCGCTACAAGGCGTCTGCTCCGGCGCCTATCATGCCTTTCATGGCGCCCTCCACGAGCCGCGGATCTCGGAGCTCCTGCTCGTCAACATACCGCTGTACACGCTGCCCGACGGCGACGTGCGCGCCCATATCGAGCAGCGCGACCTCACCCCCCTCTTCCAGAAGCTGGTCATGCGTCGCAGCTGGCAGAGGTTGTTGAGCGGTCAGTCGAACCTTCGCAATGTCGTGCTGGCCCAACTGGCCAATGTCCGCGCGAAATGCGTGAGCAAGGCACGGAGGCTTGCCCAGCGGCTGGGCCTTGCGCAGGAACAGAGCTTTGCACAGCAGGCATTGATGACCTTGTCCAAGCGCGGCGTCCGAACGCAGTTTCTGTTCTCTCCCGATGAAGGCGATATCGCCGTCTTCGCGCGCGAGTTCGGCCGCTCCGGCGCGGACCTCGATGCCTACGCCGGCGCCACGATGCGCATCGTACCGGGAATGGATCACAGCCAGATGAAGGATGCCGGACGCGACCTGGCGGAACGGTGGACGATCGAATTCCTGGCCGAGGCGCATTGGCCGCGGGCTCGGTCCGACTAGTCCTTGGCCGCAAGCGCCGCCGCGACCAGACTGGCCGCAAGGGCGTTGCCACGGTCGGTGTAGTGGTCTGCGACGAAGTAGGCGGGATCTCTCGTCGCGGCAGCCGCGGCAAAGGCCGTCGAGGTATCGAGCGTCGCCAGTCCCGCCCGGCGCGCGCAGGCAAGGACGGCGGACACCCTCTGTTCGACGGCGGCGCGCTGCAGGGGATGGTTCCAGCGATCACTTTGCCGGAGGGCGACGACGAGCGCTTTGACATTGTACTTTCGGGCGAGCGCGGCAAACCGGTCCATCAGCCGGCACGAGACGAGAACGCCGTCGATGCCGGTGCTGATGTTATTGCCGAACCAAAGATCGTAGGCATCAAGCCGGCGCATGAGGGTGTCCAGCAGGTGCGAATAGCCCAGGACACCGCGTGCCGCGACGAGCGGCCCGGACAGCGGCGCAGTGGGCACCGGCACGTTGCGCAATTCGAGGCCGTCTCCGGCCGGAACGAAATAAGGCTTGTGCTTGAAATCGCGGAACGACAGCGCCGTGCGTTCGATGTCGGAGCCGATGAAGGCGAGCACGATCGTCTGCGGCTTGAAACGCGGCACCAGGCGTTCGGCACGCAGCACCATCTGGTCGATGCCGTATCCGCGCACGCCCGCGTTCAGCGTCCGCCGGCCGGTTTGGCGTTCGAGATGGGCGGGCCAGCTCTCGTCGCCCGACACCGACCAGCCCTCGGTATAGGAGTCACCCAGCACAAGGACCAACGGCCCTGCCGCCGGCGGAGCCCCCAGGTTCTGAGTGCGAAAGCCGTCCGCCGAATACGATATGGGTTGCCCGTTCACCGTCCCGGAAGCGCCCGGCACGGGCTCGTAGCCAAGCTCGCTGTCGTAGCGCAGGACCCCGCGCTCTTCCGGGTCGATGGCCCATGCCTTCTGCCAGACGTCGACATAGTTGGGATAGCGCCACAGCGAGGCCGATGGATCGCGGAGGCGGTCGACGATTTCAGCCGCCAGCAGCACCACGATCACGGTGGCAACGGCGAGGACGAGTCCTCCGCCGAGCGGCGGTCGACGGCGTGGCGCGGTCGCCATGAGACCAGGGTCGTCGGTCATCCGCGACCGTTCATCGAGTTCACGACGTCGGCAAACAAGCGGTATTTGACGCCGACGACCGAGAGTTCGCGCGCCCAGTTGACGAAGTCGCCCCACGGGTCGTTGAGCTTGCCCAGCCCCGAGACGATCGCCACGACGGTGCCGACCTCGATGCGGCCTTCGACGGCGAACCAGCCGCCGACGCCCAGCGCCGCCGCGACCGAGAAGTAGTACATGAGGTTCATCGCCAGGTTCATCGAGTACTTGAACTTGTAGATGCCCATGTTGAGCGCGAAGACCTGGTCGATGCGCCGGCTCTCGGTCACCACGTCAATCTCGTCGATGACGGCGCCGGCGATGCCGCTGCTCACCTCGCGCATGGTGCGGATGCGGGCCTCGGCAC
>JAUXST010000839.1 GCA_030679805.1 Reyranella sp.
ATCATCAAGACAACCCGCTCGATAATTCAATCAACGCCTGAGAGACCTCAAGCTCCGCGCGCGATCCAAGCCTTGATCTGAGCGACCGTCTCGGCCTCGACGCCGTTGTAGCCGTGATAGGCATAGGCCTCGCAGTCGTCGCCGGTCGATTTGCCGCCGTCGATCTCGATCGCCTCGGTGCCGAAGCTGGCGCGCGAGGCCGACGACGACGACGGGTTCGTCACCCGGCAGGCATCCCGCCGGTGATAGACGACGAGATGCCGGCTCCTGTACTTGCGCGGATCGAAGCCCGAGATGCCGTTCATCGACGAGGTGTGGACGAAGCCCGCCACCTGGCCGTCGAGCGGCCCGGCCAGCGCCATCGTGGCCTCGGTGCTGCGGCTGGTGCCGACCACGTAGACGGCGATCGCGCCGTAGCGCCGCTGGAGGTCCTGGACGATCGCCAGGATGCGCGCGGGCGTCGAGGTGGCGTCGGTCGAGGCCGCGACAAAGTGGCCATCGGCGAACAGCTCGCACGAACGGATCAGAAAATTGCCACCAAAGGAGAAGGTGAGCTTGCCGTCCACCATGCGCGGATTGAGGATGCCCTTTCCGCCCGGCATCAGGATGACGGCATAGCTTGGCGCACCGTCCTTCGCCGTCAGGATGTAGGGGATGGTCTCGCCGCCCGGCGTGACGGCCGTCGTCGCCAGTTCGTCGCGCGCCCATGCAGATTGCGTAAGGGCAGATTGCGTGAGGCACGACAGCGCGAGCAGCAGGCACAGGCTGAAAATCTTCATGCCAGCACTTTGCCAGCACGGGCGCACTCTCGTCTACCGGATATCACCTATTGAACTCCTATCCTCTTTTCCCTATAGTGCTGTCAAACCAAGAAACCCTGGGATCTGAATAATAGGAAACCGACATGACGCTCAGCGAGCACGAACTCTTCTACGGCCCCGGCAGCAGCCGGACGCCGGAGCGGATCGAGGCGCTGTCGTGGGCGGAGGCCGCCGAGGAAACGCGACCGCAGCGTGAAGCGCAGGAGGCCGAGCAAAGCGCCAGGCGCATCGCCGCGGCGCCCGATGCGATCCGCCGGGCGCTCGCCGGCCCGCCCAAGCGGCGCACGCCGGGCCGGCTGCGCGTCGCCTTCCTGCGCCAGCTCGGGCGCTGGGGCACCCTCAGCCAGGCGACCGCCGCCATCGGCGTCGACGTGCGCACCATCCAGCGCTGGCGCGGGAAATTGCCCGCGTTCAACGAGCGTTGCGTCACCGCGCTCGCCGGGCGGGCGCAGATGCTGGAGGACGAGGGCATCGCCCGCGCCCGCACTAAAAACGTGCGGCCGTTCTTCTTTACCGGCAAGAAAGTGGGCGAGGTCGAGAGCTACGACAACAAGATGCTGGTGCACATGCTCAGCCAGGTGCGGGCGCAGCAGGCACAATCGGCACCAATTCCGACGCCAGCACCGGCGCCCGTTCCCTCGCTGGATCCCGCCGCCTTCGCCACCGCTCTGGGCAACGTCCTGGCACCGATCCTGCGCGGCGAGATGCAGCACGTCCTCGACGAGCAGCGCCGGCACGAAATGTCCAGGGGAGCCGGACAGGCCGAGTCCGATCCCTTCCCGATGTTGTGACGGCAAATCAACAGTTTGGGCGTCCTATCCTGCGTCGCCCATCAACTCAGGATCGGAACGCCGAATGTCTGCCGGTCGGAGCTAGCGCATGTGTTCCCAGAGATCGCGCTCCTCGTCGTGCTGGTGGCATTCGTAGCCCTTGAAGTCGCCGCGAGAGACGACGCCCACCACCTTGCCCGCCTTCACCAGCGGCAGATGGCGAAAGCCGCCGTCCCACATCCGGCGCAGCGCGTCGACCGCCGTCTGGTCGGGCGACAGGGTGGCGGGATCGGCCGTCATGACATCGCCGAGCAGGGTCGCGGCGGGATCCTTGCCGGCCGCCAGCACGCGGCAGACCGCGTCACGGCCGGTGAAGATGCCGGCCAGCCTGCCATCGGCGGTGGCGACCACAACGGAGCCGACCCGGCGATCGCGCATCGCCCGGCACGCCTCCATCACGGTGGCCTTCGGCGGCAGCGTCACCGGCTGCTGTTCCCACGCGATGTCCTGGAGCTGCCTCATGGCCGCGACCTCCGCAAAGAGATCGCAAGGCTACGCCCCATGCCGATGCGGCGGATTGATTTGGGTCAATACAGGCGAGCCGGCGACACCGTCACCAGCTCAGCTTGGGAAACGGCGAGGTTCTCTTGGGCGACCAGCCGCGGTTCTCCATGCAACGCGCCACCAGGCGATCGAAGTTGTTGTTGTAGCCCTGGTTGTCCATGGTCTTGTAGAGATCCTCCTGGCCGAACCGCGTGCGCTCGCCCTCGAAGGTAGCGCGGCGCTGGTCCTCGATGTTGCGCTCGGTTTGCGCCTGCGCGCGCATCTGCGTGCGGCAGTTGGCTTCGTCCTTGGCGTAGGCCGCGGCCTGGGCGTCGTCCTTCGGATAGTTCTTCTTGTCGCAGCCGCCCAGCAGCGCTGCCATCGCAACCAGAGACGCCAACAGGAGCAGGAGGGTCTTCATCGGGCGCCTACCAGGGTTGCTTCCATCGCCTTCAGCGCCTCGGCGGCCTTGCCGGTCTCCGGGCCGCCGCCCTGCGCCATGTCGGGCCGCCCGCCGCCGCCTTTGCCGCCCAGCACGAAGACCCCGGCCTTCACGACCTTGACCGCATCGAAGCCCTTGCTCACCACGGTCGAGCTGAATGTCGCGACATTGGCCGCCTTGCCGTCCGCCACACCGACCAGCATCACGGCATCGGAGTTGTGCTTCTTCATCAACTCGTCGGCCATGCCCTTGAGGTCCTTGGCCGGCACGCCGTTCAACACGCGACCCACCAACTTCATGCCCGCGATCTCGCGGACTTCGTCTCCCGCCGTCGATGCTCCCTCCGAGCCCGCGAGCGCCAACGCCTTGCGTGCGTCGCTGAGTTCGCGCTCGATGCGGCGCTGGCCCTCGACCAAAGCCGCCAGCCGCACCGGCAGATCCTCGGGCCGCGTCTTCAGCGTCGCCGCAGCTTCCGCCAGCAGGTCGGCCTGGTGGCGGACATGGGCCTCGGCGGCCGCCCCCGCCAGGGCCTCGATGCGGCGCACGCCGGAGGAGACGGCGCCCTCGCCCACGATCTTGAACAGGCCGATGTCGCCGGTACGCCTTGCATGCGTGCCGCCGCAGAGTTCGACCGAGTACTTGCCACTACCTTCGTCGGTGCTGTCGCCGCCCCCATTTCCGCCCATGGAGAGGACGCGCACCTCCTCGCCGTACTTCTCGCCGAACAGCGCCATGGCGCCGGCGGCGATCGCCTCGTCGGGAGTCATGAGCCGGGTCTCGACGGCCGAGTTGCCGCGGATACGGTCGTTGACCTCGTCCTCGATCGCGCGCAGCTCCGCGGCCGAGACGGGCTTGCTGTGGCTGATGTCGAAGCGCAGCCGGTCGGGCGCGACCAGCGAGCCCTTCTGCGACACATGGGTGCCGAGATGGCGGCGCAGCGCCTCGTGCAGCAGATGCGTCGCCGAATGATGCGCACGCAGCTGGGCGCGGCGGATCGGGTCGATGGTCATCACCAGATCGTCGCCGAGCTTCAGCTCGCCCTTCTCGACCGTGGCGTGATGGGCATGGAGATCGCCCACCATCTTCTGGACGTCGGCGATGGCGGCCTCGCCGGCGGCGCCCACGAAGCGGCCGGTGTCGCCCTGCTGGCCGCCCGACTCGGCGTAGAATGGTGTCTGGTTGGCGACGATCCAGCCGGTCTGGCCCGCCAACAGCCGCGGCACTTCCTTGCCGTCGAGCACGATCGCCTTGATCTGGCCCTCGGCGCGCTCGGTGTCGTAACCCAGGAACTCGGTCGCGCCGGACTTCTGGCGGACGTCGAACCAGATCGCCTGGTCGGCCGTCTCGCCCGAGCCCGCCCAGGCGGCACGCGCCTTGGCGCGCTGCTCGTCCATCGCAGCCTCGAAGCCCGCGTTGTCGACCTTGATGTCGCGCGCGCGCAGCACGTCCTCGGTGAGATCGAGGGGAAAGCCGAAGGTGTCGTAGAGCTTGAAGGCGACGTCGCCGCGGAGCGTGCCGCCGGCGCTCAAGGCTCGCGTCTCGTCCTCCAGCAGCTTCAGTCCGGTGCCAAGGGTGCGCTTGAAGCGACCTTCCTCGAGCTTCAGCGTCTCGGTGATCAGCGGTTGGGCGCGCACCAGTTCGGGGAAGGCGTCGCCCATCTCGTGCACCAGCACCGGCACCAGCCGGTAGACCATCGGCTCCTGCGCGCCCAGGATGTGGGCGTGGCGCATGGCCCGGCGCATGATGCGGCGCAGCACGTAGCCGCGGCCCTCGTTCGACGGCAGCACGCCATCGGCGATCAGGAACGCCGTGGTGCGGAGATGATCGGCGATGACCTTGTGCGAGGCCGACTGCGGACCGTCGGGATCGACGCCGGTCTCGTGCGCCACCGCTTCGATCAGCGCCCGGAACAGGTCGATGTCGTAGTTGTTGTGCTTGCCCTGCAGGACGGCCGCCAGTCGCTCCAGCCCCATGCCGGTGTCGATCGACGGCTTGGGCAGCGGCACGCGCTGCTCCCTGGTCTGCTGGTCGTACTGCATGAAGACCAGGTTCCAGATTTCTATGAAGCGGTCGCCGTCTTGGGTTGCGCTGCCCGGCGGTCCACCGGGGATGCCCTCGCCGTGGTCGTAGAAGATCTCGGTGCAGGGCCCGCACGGGCCGGTCTCGCCCATCGCCCAGAAATTGTCCGAGGTCGGGATGCGGATGATCTTGCTGTCGGGCAGGCCCGAGATCTTGCGCCAGAAGCCCGCCGCCTCGTCATCGGTGTGATAGACCGTGACCAGCAGCTTGTCCTTGGGCAGGCCGAAGTCCTTCGTCAGCAGGTTCCAGGCAAGCTCGATCGCCTGTTCCTTGAAATAGTCGCCGAACGAGAAATTGCCCAGCATCTCGAAGAAGGTGTGGTGGCGGGCGGTGTAGCCCACGTTCTCGAGGTCGTTGTGCTTGCCGCCGGCGCGCACGCACTTCTGCGACGTGGCGGCGCGCGCATAGGACCGCGTCTCCAGCCCGGTGAAGACGTTCTTGAACTGCACCATGACGGCGTTGGTGAACATCAGGGTCGGGTCGTTGCGCGGCACCAACGGGCGCGACTCCACGATCGCGTGGCCGTTTTTGCCGAAATATTCTAGGAAGGTGCGGCGGATGTCGCTGACGCTTTGCATGCGGGCCTTGTAGCGTGCGCCAGCCGGCCAAGTCCAGAACAGGGAACCGTGCGAAAATGGCCGCCGAGGCCCATTCTACCGCAACTCTGAGGCTCACCGTGGGCGATCTCCGGATCGTTCACCCGATCACCGTGCCGTCGGGCCGGGTACCCGCGACCGATGTGGTGCCGGCGCTGCAGGGGCTGGTGAACGCCGTGGTCGCGGCGGCCGAGGCCAACGGCACCCGGGACGGCAAGTCGATCTCTTGCCGCAAGGGCTGCGGCGCCTGTTGCCGCCAGCTCGTGCCGGTCTCGCGCACCGAAGGCGAGCGGCTGTTGGCGCTGGTAAAGACCCTGCCCGGGGAGCGGCGCGAGCGTCTGGGCGAACGCTTCGCGGCGGCCGAGGCGATCATCGGCCAAGCAGGCCTCGCGGATCACGCCGGACGCAGCGACCGCGAACTGTCGCTGGCCTACTTCGCGCTCGGCATTCCCTGCCCTTTCCTCGATGACGAAAGCTGCTCGATCCATCCCGACCGGCCGCTGGTGTGCCGGGAGTATCTCGTGACGTCGCCGGCCGAACTCTGTGCCGGCCCGTCCCAGGAAGGCGTGACGCCGGTCGCGGTGCCCAAGGTCTCCATGGCGGCGCGCGGCCTGCAAGGCGAGAGCGACGACTGGTTTCCGCTCGCGTTGCTGATGAAGTGGGGCAAGACCCGTCCTCGTAGTGACAGACGGCGGACTGGCCCGGAATGGGTGCAAAGTTTCCTGAAGAACATCGCCGCCAAATAAAGTGGGCGGTGCTGCGCGTGGGAAGGACAGCACCGCCCGGGGACCGGAGACAGGGAATCCGGCCGCTAAGACTCTTTAATTTCTGAAGTTAAGGCCGCGAAGACGGCGACTATTCGTCGTCGTCTTCCTTGTCGTCCTTGCCGCCGTCCATCAGGGCGTTGGCGAGAATGCCGGCGTTGGCCCGCACCTTCTGCTCGATCGCGGCGGCCACGTCGGGATGATCGCGCAGGTACTGCTTGGCGTTCTCGCGGCCCTGGCCGATGCGGGTGCCGTCGTAGGAGAACCACGAACCCGACTTCTCGACGATGCCGGCCTTGTCGCCGAGATCGATCAACTCGCCGACCTTGGAGATGCCCTCGCCGTACAGGATGTCGAACTCGACGACCTTGAACGGCGGCGCCACCTTGTTCTTCACCACCTTGACGCGGGTCTGGTTGCCGACCACTTCGTCCTTGTCCTTGAGCGCACCGATGCGGCGGATGTCGAGGCGCACCGACGCGTAGAATTTCAGCGCATTGCCGCCGGTCGTGGTCTCCGGGCTGCCGAACATGACGCCGATCTTCATGCGGATCTGGTTGATGAAGATCACCAGCGTGTTCGACTTGGAGATCGAGCCGGTGAGCTTGCGCAGCGCCTGGCTCATCAGGCGGGCATGGAGGCCCGGCAGCGAATCGCCCATCTCACCCTCGAGTTCGGCACGCGGCACGAGGGCCGCCACCGAGTCGATGACCAGCACATCGATGGCGCCGGAGCGGACCAGCGTGTCGGCGATCTCGAGCGCCTGCTCGCCGGCATCGGGCTGCGAGATCAGGAGGTTGCCGATGTCGACACCCAGCTTCTTGGCATAGCCGGGATCGAGTGCATGCTCGGCATCGATGAAGGCGCAGGAGCCGCCCTTCTTCTGGGATTCGGCCAGCACATGCAGCGCCAGCGTGGTCTTGCCCGAGCTTTCCGGGCCGTAGATCTCGACGATGCGGCCCTTGGGCAGGCCGCCGATGCCGAGCGCGATATCGAGGCCGAGCGAACCGGTCGAGATCGATTCGATCTCCACGGCCTCGCGCTGGCCGAGCTTCATGATCGAGCCCTTGCCGAAGGCGCGCTCGATCTGGCTGAGCGCGGCCGACAGGGCTTTCGACTTGTCCATGGACGATCCTTCGACGAGACGCAGGGCAGGCTGACTCATGTCGCGCTCCTTATGGCCGGAATTCGGACCCCCGACAACGCGATAGCCGCCGCGGGGCCGGGGATCGATGATGCGGACCACCGTACACTATT